>JAUVJV010000063.1 GCA_030592245.1 Candidatus Eiseniibacteriota bacterium | reverse complement strand
CGGCCCCGGATACGGTCCTGCTTGCCGATGGCCTGTATACCGGCGAAGGGAACCGCGACATCCATGTCTGGGGTAAGGAGATAACCATACTGTCCGAGAGCGGAGACCCTTACGGCTGCGTCATCGATTGCGGCGGGAGCTCCTCATCCTGGCACGCGGGGTTTGTCCTCGATGCCGGCGAGACACCTTCCACCGTGCTGAAGGGGGTCAGTATTCAGGGGGCTTACAACGCTGGTGGGTCCGCCATATTCTGCAACGAAACCTCCCCGACCATTACTGACTGTGTCTTCTACGCGAACAGCACGGATGGTGTCGGTGGGGCCATGGACCTGACAAACAGCTCTCCAACGATCACAAACTGTGTCTTCACCACCAACTACTCACCCAGCTATGGCGGAGCGGTCTCATGCAGTTACTCAACACCGGAGTTCGTATATTGTGCCTTCATCTCGAACACCTCGGACTATGGTGGTGGTGCCGTATATGCTCATGGTGGCGCTCCTGAATTCAATGCTTGCTACTTCATCGCGAACCGCTCATTGTGGGCCGGTGGGGTGGACTGCCAGGAAGGCTGTTCGGCGGTGCTCACGGCTTGTTCCTTCTTCATGAATGTGGCCACTTATAGTGCTGGAGGTCTCCGGGCCAGCAACTCCTCACCGACTATCTCGAACTGCACTTTCGTGGCGGATTCCTGCGGCTACGGTGCCGCCGGCGTGCTATCCGCCTCGCTGGCGTCTCCTACACTCTATGCTACCGTCATTGCTTTTGGAGAGGTTGGAGCCGGGTTTGCGTGTGAGGCGCCCCTGGGCAGTCACAGCCTCACTTGCTGTATCATTTACGGGAATGCCGGGGGTGACTGGGTGGACTGCATTTCAGGGCTGGACGGGACCGACGGGAACCTGCATCAGGATCCCCTCTTCTGTGATCTGGCGGGTTTCAGTCCGAATTTCGAGAACTGTTCACCCTGTGTAGCTGAAAACAACACGTGTGGTGTGCGTATCGGATCAGGTGTGGCCGGCTGTGGCTGTGGGGAGGCAACAGAGCCCACGACCTGGGGTAATATCAAAGCGATGTACAGGTAATTCACGTTTCACCGGACTGAGGGCGAAAGCACCTTCTCAACCCGGCTGGAGTTTCATATAGTCAGGTAGCGGAACCCGGTTCCGGATCGGACTCCCAGTCGGGTCCCCACGAGTACCCCTGTGTCCCGGAGGAACAGCAAATGAAATCGGCACGCATCCCTTTCCTAGCCCTTTTTGTTCCTGGTCTACTTTTTCTTTCACCCGCGATGTCCCGGGGAGCTCTCCGGGACTATGCGGTAGAGGTGAGTGCCACGGTGCAGGAGTCGCCCCCACGCATCGACTTCTCCTGGGTCGCCGACCCCTCAGCAGAGGAGTACCGCATCTTCAGGAAGTCCATGGACGACAGTGTCTGGACGGGCCTCATCGCCGTACTGGGTGGCAGTGCAACCTCGTTTGAGGATACTGACGTCCTGGTTGGTGAAGCTTATGAGTATAGCTTCAGGAAGACTCCCAGGTTCATCTCCGATACTGTGGCGGTGCTGAGCGGTACTTCGGTGACCTTCAGCATCAAGGACAGCTGGGGCGACGGGATATGTTGTGCCAATGGGCTTGGGTCCTTCAAGGTATCGGGTTGCGATGTGGTCTATGATTCCGGCGGGTCTTTCGGCTTTTCGAAGTCCACGAGTTTCATTCTCGGAACACCGGAGAACCCGTGCTCTGAAGTTGTTGTGGATATCACGCTTGATATCTTCGGCGAGGAAACCACATGGTCGCTCGTTGAGGATGCCACAGGTGACACGCTGATGGGGGGAGGGCCGTATTCCGCGCCCAAGTTCGGACACATCTTTGCCGGCATACGCTACCCGGCTCCGGAGGACCTGGGAACGGTGCTCCTGCTTGTTGACGAGCCCGTGGCCGCGCCCCTGGCTCTTGAGCTTGAACGCCTGGAGCTCGACCTTGTACGGGACGGATACGGGGTTCGCCGCCACGATGTTCCGGATGGCACGCCTGTCACCTCGGTCAAGGACCTGATCTTATCAGAGCGTCAGGCTGACCCTGAGATCTCAACGCTCTTCCTGTTCGGCAATGTGGAGGTTCCCTACTCCGGAGATGTCAGAGGCGCCCATAGCAATCACTACGGAGCCTGGCCTGCTGATGTTTACTATGGCGAATTGGATGCGGCCTGGACGGATTCGATCGTAAACAATACCACCGCAAGCCGCACCGCGAATCACAATGTTCCCGGTGACGGCAAGTTCGACCAGACCTTCCTGCCTTCGGATGTGGACCTGCAGGTGGGGAGGGTGGACCTGAGCCGTATGTTCACTTTTCCCGAAGATGAAGTTGCGCTTCTCAGGCGCTACCTCAACAAGGACCATGCCTTCAGGAGCGGAGAGTGGAAGGTGACGCGACGCGGTCGGATAAACGACAATGTCGGCGAGCTCTCCGGAACGGCCTATGCCTGCATTGGCTGGCGGAACTTCACGGCCATGTTCGGCCCGGGACCCACGCGGATCGGTGACTGGATTCCCACCTTGGAGACCAAGGACTATCTCTGGGCCTACGGGTGTGGCGGGGGGAGCTACACCAGTTGCGCCGGGGTGGCAACCACCACCGACTTCGCAACCAGGACGCTCTATGGTGTATTTACCATGATGATGGGGAGCTATTTCGGCGACTGGGATAGCAGCAACAACCTGTTACGTGCGGCCCTTGGTTGCGAGGGCTACCCGCTAAGTTGCTGCTGGGCGGGGAGGCCGGCATGGCACTTCCACCACATGGCCCTCGGACACCCGATCGGGTACAGTACGCAGCTTACCCAGAACAATCACACACTCTATATGATCGGTTATGGCGGTAGGCAGATACATATCGCCCTGATGGGCGATCCCACCCTCAAACTGCACCCGTTCGGACCGCCCGGCAACCTGAGGTTGGAAGCTCAGTCGGGGGGTAGCATAAAGCTCTCGTGGGATCCTCCGGATTCTTCCATTGCCGGGTATCATGTCTACCGTTCGCAGGATATCCGGGAGGGTTTTGTTCGTCTCACGTCCGACATGGTTACTGACACAACCTATGTGGATTCCTCACCGGTTGCCGGCTGGGGTAACTACATGGTCCGGGCCGTCCGCCTGGAGACCACGGCCAGCGGGACCTATCTCAACCTTAGTCCCGGACAGATCGACTCAATAGAGGTCTCTGCGGATGTGACCCTTAAGTCACAGGCCGCCGCCCATCTCAGCGCGCCCAACCCGTTTCTTGCCGGGAGCAAGATCATGCTCACCCTTGCGCGTCCGGGAAGAACCGTACTTAAGGTCTACGATGCCACGGGGCGACTGGTCCGGACGCTTGATGCGGGCCAGCTCGCCTCAGGCAGCCACAGGCTGGAGTGGGACGGGAAGGACCAAAGGGGACTCAATGTACAGGCCGGAGTCTATTTCTGCCGCATGCTGGCAGGAGGGGAGACATTAAGCCGCAAGCTAGTGCTGGTCAGATAAGGCCATATGTCCTCCCACTTTCTGTTGAGAGTGGTGTGGTTCCGGGATAGGGTGATCCTCACCGGGTCGTGCGGGCACTAGCGGGGATAGGCCCTCAACTTGGTTCCGTGTACAGGGCAGCGCTCGCCAAGCGCGAGACGATACTGGGACCCGCATTCCTCACACCAACCGGCATCGTGCAGGGGCACGATGCACTTCGAGCAGGCCGCCTCGCCGTCATGATATTCCTTGCCGCACTGGATACAGAAGCGCATGGAAGGAGGGAGGTCGATGTGTTTGCGGATGCCCCTGTGATCGAAGGTCATCTCTTCGGTGTCATCATCCCAGAAGACCGTGAGGACGGGCCCGCCCTTTCCGGGTGCTGAAATGGCAAGGGCTTCTCCTCCCGAGGGGAAGCTCCAGAGCGGACAGCTCTCGAGCTGACCGCGCCGCTCCGTAGGCGGCCAGGCCTCCACGATTCCGTCGGAAGTGAATATCACCAGAGTGCCGTCGGCAGTGAGGCTGAAACACTGCACCCGCTGAGAGGCGACAGGGCGAAAATCAAGAGGCCCGGTCTCGCCGGGTGCAAACAACTCCAGGTGCACGTACTCAGACAGCGGAACCCCGAGCTCGGCTTTCTCCATTCCGTAGGCTAAGGCGAAGCACCCCGCTTCGGACAGGGAGAGGGCTTTTGGGATGTATTGCCGGTAGTCCTCAAAGCAGATGTCCCCGGCCCTATCGAGCACTATCAGCCTGCACCCGGGACTTGCAACCAGGACCGTGAAGTCTCCGCCGGGCGAGATGGCGGAGTGGACCACCGACATGTTCGGAAGGTCTCTTGCCCAGATAAGATCGCCGCCCGCGCCGAACAGGCTGTATCCGTTGTGAAGACCCACGCCCAGGAGTTCGGCTTCCGCGGAGACCTCTACGGAGCATGCGTCATCGACGGTGAAGTTCCAGGCATCCCCGGTGTCGGTCTTAATCCAGGTGACCTGCCCTGCATTGCTCAAGAGCCCGATGTGCTTGGCATCAGGAGAAATGGCAACCTCGAGGCAACCGGTGTCTTCGTCCTCCATCCGGAAGGACTCGACTCCCTCGGGATTCAAGAGAGACACCTTCCGCTCATCCTCCGAGATAACGATCGAATGTCCGGTCTGCCGGGTAACGGCGAAGGCGCTCAAACGCCATGGGGCCTTGTAAGCCCAGGCCTGAGCGCCGTCCTTGCGATAAGCTTTTACTTCATCATCGAAAAGGGCGATTGCGAGAGGCTCGCCCTCTTTCCAGGCAATCTCAACAATTGGAGGCGCCTGCCGCATGCGTCTCTCCGGATTCTTGGCCTATTGCGCCGCACGGGCGCTTAACCCAGTTTGCAGCCTCAGCATCCGCTCATAAGCAGAGCGAGTATCACAGCCAGTACAATTGAGAGTAGTCTCATCAGTTTGCTCCTGTCACTGCGTGGATTGTAAGTGTGATCCGGTATCCAGAATGGTTCTGGTCTCGTCCTGGATCAGGACCCAGATAGTGTAGATGCCGAGCGCCGTACCGAACGGCACACTCGGCAGCTTGAACGCCGAGACGACGATCATCGCTACCCTGCTCCATGATCTCCGCCTCAAGAGGCCCGCGGCGCAGATGATCTGCGCAATGGAGAATATTGCCAGATACGATAGTCCTATGGATACCGCGAGTATCGCGATTGCGACTGCTTCCGGTTCAGCGATGTATTTCTCCAGCATCGCCATCATGAGCGAGCCGGTGATTACCCCCAGAATGCCCAGGACACCCATAGCCAGGTTGAAGGCGCCGGCGAGTGTGATGTGCTTGTCCATTCCTGCCCCTTTCCCTTACTTGTGGATCACGGTACCGGTCTCAGGTGAGCACTCGGCCAGGATCTCTCCGTCATCATCCTCGATCACGAGCCTGGCATCTTCAGGGTCACCCCCGGCCTGGGCCCGTACGGCACGAAACGTGGTGTGGAGCCGGGTAATCAAGTCCATCTTGGACGCCTCGCTCCGGCGATCCCAGTCTGAGGAGCCAAGCGTCAGGGTCCAATCACTGCGGTCTTCATCCAGGCCGGCCTTTGTGAAGGTGGCAGCCCTCCAGGCTGTTGGGTAGAGGCGTGCCTGCTTGAGGGAATCGAACCTGGCGATGAATAGCTCGTGCTCCTCCGCATGCCGTATCTGCGCCGCCCGCCGGGAGGCGGCTTCTGGAGACATATTGTACCGGTAGAACGCGAACGCGGCGCCGAGAATGACCCCGCAGATGACGACTACAACTACGCTGTGACCTGGGATTCCCATATCTTCCTCCAGGGTTTTCCCTGATAAGGAGTTTAGCCTGCCGACATACTACCCGGCTTCGCGGCACTTTTCAAACAGTATTCTTGGGCGGCTGCCTCCGGGAGTGCGGTTGCCTCCGGGAGTGCAACAGAGTCCGGGAGTATGACAGGGTTGGGCATTGTATCAGGTACAGGTTTCGGAGGTGTTCTCGGATGCGGTCTAGGGGGCCGCCTCGAGGCCAGGCTCGAGATGCGTCTTAAGATCCGTGAGCCACGGCGTCACGTATTCGGTCTCGAGGCGGACCACGTCGAAGAGGGTGGCAATGAGCTCGCCCTTCTCGCCGGCTCGCTCCGGGTTGAAATACTCCCAGGCGATTTCCCCGTCCACTGCGACTTCGAAGGCCCTGCCGCTGTTCGATTCAACGATGAGCGTGTTCCCGTTAGGAAGGCGGTGGGTAGCACCGCTGGTTTTGGTATAGAATCCGTTCTCGGGCGTACCCTCATACGCCCAGACGATCTCCTGGGTCAGGGGGTCGAACTCTATGATCTTGGACATTCCATAGTGGCCCTGGTTGTCAAACAGGAGGATGTTCCCGTTGGGCAGAAGGGTGGGCTCGTGCTGGGCTGCCCACTGACCGGTCAAGGCCCAGACCACTCTCTCCTCAGCAAGGTTGACTATGGCAATGACATCGATGTTGCGCGATGAGATAAGCACATGTCCTCTTCTGAAGATTTCGGAGCGGTCCTCGTGGGATCCATCCAGAACCTGCACCGTGTTGGTATGGAGCAGGTCGGGCAGCACGATGGGCTTTCTCCTCAGCAACAGTGCATAAGGGGACCGCTCGAAAGCGTCGATCACGGAGACACTTCGCAACACGGTTCCATCCTCATCGAGTACGGTAACGAAACCCTCGAGCACCGGCCTTGACTGGCTGAACCGGGGTATCATCCTGGGCTGCCGCGAGAGGACATAGATCAGGCCATCGGTATCGACAAACAAGTCATGATGGGCGCTACAGTCACTGGCCCAGATGAGCCTGGAATCCCGATCGAGCTTTATGATGCCATAGCCATCATAGATGGCCAGCAGGTCACCGTTGGGATAGAGATATGTCCTCCGCCAGAAGTCGGTGCAGTAGATGCGATCTTCCTTCCGGTCTCCGGCCTCGTCATGATCCGGGAAGGCGTCGGCGAAGTCGTAGGCCCAGCGGTGAATGGTCTTTCCTTCCATGTCCATCAGGACGGCCTCCGGGGCGTGCCCCGAGGTCACGAGGTTCAGGCCCGGCTGGGCACACGCACGCTTGAAAACGGAAACGCCCTTGAGATCGCCCGCGGGCTTATAGCCGCTTAAGTAACCCACGCCTGAGAAGTCAGTCCCGGGCCCGTCGTCTCCCGGACCGGCATACCAGTTCGCATTGTCAAGGGAGTGCCAGGTGCCGTCAGGCAAAGGCTTGATGCGCCGGCCTGTAACCAGGTTGCGAATCTTGCGGAAGACGAAGTGCCGCTCGCACCATTCATAGGCCCGGTGCGCCGGCTCATATGGCGGGATCCTGGTCTCGGCGCAGAGAAAACCGTAGACGAAGCCTGCCATGCCAAGAAGCGCAACAAGGAGAACCGTACGGGAAACACCTGAGCTTCTCACCACGGCAAGACCTCCTCCTTAGTCCCTCGTCGTGCCCTGTCCGTGCCGGCCGCCGAGGCTGGGCCATTCAAGCTCAATATAATCCAGGTGCCTGGGGTTATCAAGCCTGACTGCTCGAGCGGCGCACCTATAGAGAGGCTACACCACGACCTCGGGGATTTCCATCTCGTTTTCCCTGAAGGCCTGGATGAAGGCATCAACCACGTCCGGGTCGAACTCGGTTCCGGACTCCTTGAAGATGGCTTCCTTGGCATCGAATGGCGACATGGCGCGCCTGTAGGGCCGATCACTTGTCAGCGAGTCATACCAGTCGGCGACCGCGATGATGCGGGCCTCGAGCGGTATGTCATTCCCGCTGGTTTCGTGATAGCCGGTGCCGTCGAACTTGTCATGGTGTGCGAGAATAATGGGGATGATGCGGTGAAGCGGACCCCCGACAGGCTCCAGCATCGAAGCACCACGGTTCACGTGTTTCCGGACTTCGTCAAATTCCTTGCTTGCCAGGCGCGCAGCCTTATAAAGCAGCGCACGGCTGGTCTTGATCTTTCCGATGTCGTGAATCAGTGAGGCCGCCCTGACATCCTCGATCCTGTCATCGCCGAGCCCCATGTAAGTTGCGATCTTGGCCGCATAGACCGATACCCGGTAGGAATGATTTTCGGTGTACTTGTCCTTGGATACAAAGTGGCGCAGAATGATAAGCAGGCCGCGATAGGTCTGCATCAGCTCCTGGATCCGCGCCTTGTGGTGTTCATGCAGGCTCCCCATGGCGTACGCCGTCACGACGAGAACGCCTCCCCAGGCGGCGATGTCATGCCATCGGTCGCGGACCAATGCGGCCTCCTGACCTCCTGAGAGTACGGTGGGATTGATCCTGGCAAGGAGTCCCACCAGAAAGACGCTCGCGATTGCGGTCAAGGTCGCATGCTTCCTGCCATAGAAATAGGCCGCGAACAGGGTGGGGAAGGTATAAAAGCCCAGGAGCATGCGATGGCCGGTTACGAGGTAGTTAAGCGCGAAGGCCAGGCCCAGCATCGAGAGGACCAGCCAGAGCTCCCGGTTAACCTTGTTGAGGGCCCGCCTGAAATGTGTCCCGGGATGCCAGGGGTTGTGATCGCTTGAGCTTCTCCGGCTTTCCCACTCTGTCTGATCTTCTGTCTGAGCTTCTGTCTGCCACTCGGTCCCGGACGATGCCGCCGTCTCGGAAACCTGCTCCGGTATGCCTTCCGGTGATGCGTGCGGGTCCAACGTTGCCGACCGACCATCTCTAACTGTCAT
>JAUVJV010000349.1 GCA_030592245.1 Candidatus Eiseniibacteriota bacterium | reverse complement strand
GGAGTGAGGCTTAATCTTCTCTATGGCCGCAATGTCTTTGTTAAGGGGATCGATGTTGGCCTGGTGAACACATGTGGTAGCGGCGAATCGGTCGGATTCCAGTGGGGAATTCTCGGTTTTGTGGAAGGTGACTTCCTGGGTATCCAGGTGAATGCTTTTAATTTGACCCAGGGCGAGTTTTCAGGCCTGCAGTGGGGCATCTACAATGACGTGGGCGATGGTGAAGCCCTTCAGTTTGGTCTCGTGAATACGGCCAAGAATATGCGGGGCCTCCAGGTGGGCTTCGTAAACTACACCGAAACCATGTACGGGCTCCAGATCGGACTCGTGAACATCATCCGCCGCAAGGAGACCCTGCCGGTCTTCGTGCTCGTGAACTGGTCCTTCTGAGATACTGACGTAGGCCTTCTACTTCAATGGTCAAGGCTCTATAAGCGTAGGTGGGTCGCCGGCGTCGATCGGGTCGATGATACTATCCTGAAGAGCGTCCCCAATCAGGAGCTCATACATCACCGCGCCTGTTGCCATCTCGGTCGAAAATCCCAGCAGCTCGCCAATGGTCGGGGTGATGTCGCAGATGGTGCGGGGGGTGTTTGATACCAGGCCTTGCCTTATGTCGGGTCCCACCGCGAGAAGTTGGACAGTGCGGCAGCCTTCACAGTCACAGTCGTGCCCCGTGAAGTCATCGGTGTGTCTGCCGTGATCGTTGGTAACGAACATAGTGGTCTTACCCGCATAGACCGAGTCGCTCTCTATGAAGTCCCAGAGCATGCCGACGATGCTGTCGGCGAGTTCTATGGAGCGCGTATAGTAACTCCAGCTGCCCGAGTGCCCGAAATGATCCACGCGTGAGAGATATAGCAGGAAGAGAGATGGGTGGAAGGTCTCGAGGATATCCGTGGCCTGAGCCCACACGTCCATGTCGGTCACCCCGACCGAGTGATAGAGCGGCCAGAAGTCGGGACCAAAGGCGGGGGAGAGGCTGGCCTTCCAGGGACAACCGACATCGCCAAGCACATAGATGCAGTCGGTCCTCTCACGGTCCAGGCCCTTCCTGTAATACTCAAAAACCGTCGGCATCTCACAGTGGATGTTCTCAGAGCCGCCGCAGTGGCGGTCCTTGAACGTGATGACCTCGGTCCAGCCGCCGCACCAGATGGCGGGGACGGCCCGCATGGTATTAGTATGGCGATCGTTTACGAAGGGCTCGACTATGGCGCCCTGCTCGCTCAGCCTGTGCATCTTTGGAACATAAGTGTGGTTTGAGTCCCCGAGACCCTCGGTGTACCGGAGCCCGTCAACTATCACAAGCATCACATGCTCGGTCTCATAAGCCAGGGAGCCCGCAGCCAGTAATGTGAGAACGAGTATCGCGGCTGCGAGGATAGAGGCGAGGTGGATGAGGTGGTGTGGAGGATCAGCGTGCGACCCTGAATGTCCGGATGATGAAGTCATATACATCACATTAGAAGGTCTCCGGTGTCAGCGCAACCGCGCAGATAGACCCCTCGAGGAGTGCCAGAGTCATTATTGATGCCTTCAGGCCCGGTTAGGTGAAGCACAGATGAGGCAAAGTAACACTATATCGCATAAAAGTAGTCAGTTTGTGCAATCTGTTTTATCTATTGAAGTTGAGGCTGTGACTTAAAGTACTTTTTTAATTGACAACTGGCGCTAATCGGAGGCATACTCAGAGTGGAAACATTATCGGGAGAGGTGTTGATGGACTAACAGGCGCATCCAAGGATGGAGGTGCCTGCTTCTATTTGTTAGCTCACGGCAGAGCGGATCCCCTGGATACATAAGGGGCACGATATTTCAGTTGTGCAAGGTTATGCGGGCCGTATGCACAGCGATCAATAGAGGTTTGACAGGGGTCGTCGATCTATGGTACAATTGTACTTGTTCAGTGAGATTTACCCCCCAGGAGTACCAGCCCGGGCACACCATGGAATCAGTGTGCCTTTGGCGTGTTTCCAAGGAAGGTTGACCGGGGTCCCGTGTCCCCAAAACGGAGGTGTTGTATCGTGTCGAAGCTGAGTAGCGTACTTGCTTGGACAGCTCTTACCTTGATAGTGGTGACGTTCAGTGTTTTCGGGCCGGGAGAGGCGCTTGCCGCCGATGCCACGGCCCGGGTTGGGTCCCAGAGCATGGAGATGGCGGCTCCCGGGGCCAACTACACCCTCGAAGGCTACAAGGCCACCGAGGGTAGCCCCCCCACTGTCGGGTGGGGAAGCGGCAACCTTGGAAAAGCATGGTCCGAGGGCGAGTGGGTGCCCTATCAGCTGATAATAACCGGCATACCTGTGGGCCTCGACGGTCTGGATTCCATTGCGGTCTCGTATGACTTTGCTTTTCCACATGCCAGCGACATCTATCGGTTCGTGGACCTGGTGCGCGGCATCCAGGTCGGGACGACAGCTCTTACCGACAGTGAGGGCTGGCCGGCTCCCGGTGGTTCGGCCATGCCGATGACGACCAATGAGGAGCTTCAGGCTGCCCAGAATACGGAGACTGAGAATATCTGGACCGGATTCACCGACCTGAACCTCCCTGATAGTCAGATCAACCGGACCCTGACCGGGGGACTTGATGTCCCGCCCGGAGAGGACCGTCATATCATCAGGATCAATAAGGCAGACCTCCTGGCTGCCGGGGTTGATCTCAATGCGAGTACGGTTGTGATCTACTTCCAGCTCCATCTGTCGAGAACCCTGGTGTGGAGCAGGCAGTTACAGGCGGGTTACGATGTGGCTCCGACGGATGGCTGGGGTGGATACCTCTATGGTACAGATGGCTGGCCGACAGCCGCTGCCATGTTGGGTTCAGGATATGTTCCGGGTGCTTCGGGTCATGCAGGTATGGAATACCCCGTGTCGGGCCGGACCGTTAGTCTTCCGATCCCTGAGCCTTCGGAGGGAGAGGTCCACGGTACTAAGTGGTTTGACCTGGATGGTGACGGCGTGCTGGACCCGGGAGAGCCGGGCCTCTCAGGTTGGGAGATGCACCTGTCCGGAACCGTTGAAGGAATAGACCTTTCTGTGAGCACCCTGACCGATGCCGTGGGCTACTACGCGTTTGCGGATCTCACGGGTGGCGCCACCTGGACCATCAAGGAGGACTCACAGCGCGATGTTCCGGTTGAGACCGGTTACTTCCAGACTTATCCTACGGTCGGGACGGTCGAGGGCTTCGGAACAGGTATTGCGGTCGGTCCGCCTCCGGCGGATGTGGCCGCAGTGGGCTGGGAAGTTGCGCTGCCGATAGGGGAGACGGTTCAGACCAACATAAACTTCGGAAACGGCCGTATCGAGCTGGGCATTCTCTGTCCCGACGACATTACAATAGAGTGTGATGAGTCGAACGATCCGTCATTTACCGGTGAACCTATAGTAGAAGGGTACTGCCCCTGTGGTGAACCCGGAGCCGTCTGTGATCCGGTGGTTACCTACGTTGACGAGACCGTGCCCGGTGCGTGTCCTCAAGAGTACACCATAAACCGGACCTGG
>JAUVJV010000022.1 GCA_030592245.1 Candidatus Eiseniibacteriota bacterium | reverse complement strand
TCAGGTGTCTGTAGGCTTCCTTGAGCAGGCGCTTGGCGCGGTTCCGGTGCACCGCGGGGCCGACCCCTTTCCCCGCAATGAAGCCGGCCTTTCGCTCCAGGTCATTCCCGATGAGCAGGTACACTTTGAACGCCTTCGAGCGCACCTGTCTTCCGCCCCGAATAACCTGTTTGTATTCATGCTCATCCGTTATTCTTTCGCAGTTCCTCAGCCGCTCATCGTCAAACGGCGAGATTCTTCCTGCCACGCTTCCTCCGCCGGGCCAATACTTTGCGCCCACCCTTGGTGCTCGAGCGCTTGCGGAATCCGTGCGTTCTCTTACGCTTACGGTTGTGTGGTTGATAAGTTCTCTTCAAATGTACTCCCCCCTTACATACTCTTCGACTCGTGGGATTCTAAGGCCTAACTACCTTTATTGTCAAGTGATTTTGACGCGGTTGCTCACAATTTCCTCGACTTTTCCCACTGATCCTCCTTTTCCGACTTCCCCCACTTATCCACAAAAACAGCTTGCCAGCTCCAATCCCCGGTGCTATTATCACTCGGGCGATCCGGATTCCAACCACGCTGGGCCAATCAAGATGTCGATCAACTTGTGCATAACTTCGAAGAGAATCCTGAGAGCGCGGCCAGGGTTGCCGAGCGAGATTGAAGGTCCTGACCGGCTCTCTCGAAGCGCGCGAGGTATGTGGATAACCTGTGGTTTAAGTGTATGGTGTAGCGCTGTAATTCTTTTTATATCAACAAGTTAAGTGTTTACTAACTGCTGTGGATAACCTGGGGGTTTCATAACTTGGTGCAAATCTTCAAGCTGGGATCGACCCGGGCGGGTTTAGCTTTGCCAGCTATCAGGTTATGGATTGTGGATAAGATGTTAACTAAGTCCGGAGCGAGTGGATAATGGACATTTCTATGAATGAAGTCTGGAACCAGATCGTGGCATCACTGGATCAGAGAATCGACAAGCATAGCCTGGAGACCTGGATCCAGCCCGTGAAGCCGATTGAACTCACCGATGAGGCGTTCACCATTGGCGTGCCCAGCAAGTTCTTTGCGACCTGGCTGGAAGATCATCACGCCGATATCATCAAGCAGACCCTGAAGGAGATCACCGGCAGGGATCTCGATCTTAAATTCAGTGTGCTGTCGGTTGAAAGGCCCCCGGAAGGGCCTGTCATAGCATCGCCATCTCCGGTTACCGCCCGCAGAAAGGTGGAGGGAGCTAATCTCAACCGGAAGTATACCTTCGAGGCCTTCGTGGTCGGTGGTGGCAACAAATTCGCCCATGCCGCCGCCATGGCCGTGGCCGACCGCCCGGCCAGAGCATATAACCCATTGTTTATATATGGCGGCGTGGGACTGGGTAAGACCCATATCATGCAAGCTATTGGTAGTTATGTACTTACGACGAAGCCGGAACTGAGAGTCTGCTATGTTTCGGCCGAGAAGTTCATGAATGAGATGATCTACTCCATCCAGCGTGGCAGCACCATATCCTTCCGCACCAAGTATCGCGGCATGGATGTGCTCTTGCTCGATGATGTCCAGTTCCTCGCCGGCAAGGAGAGCACCCAGGAGGAGTTCTTCCACACCTTCAACTCTCTCTATGACGCCCATAAGCAGATTGTTATGACCAGCGACCGGGCGCCCAAGGAAATTCCGACCCTCGAGGAACGCCTGGTCTCGCGTTTCGAGTGGGGCCTTGTGACCGATATCGGGCCCCCGGATTTCGAAACCCGCGTGGCGATCCTGAAGCGAAAAGTTGAGGACGAGAATCTCGCCATACCCGACGAGGTGTTTCACATGATCGGGGAAGCCATAAAGTCGAACATCCGCGAGCTTGAAGGCTCACTTGTGAAGCTGGTGGCGTTCTCCTCCTTTACCGGCCGCCCCATCACTCCCGACCTTGCAGAAGAAGTCTTAAGGGACATTCTCTCGCCCCAGACCAGGACCATTACGGTGGATGATATTAAACGCATAGTCACCGCTCACTATAAGCTCGCTGCCGACACCCTGATAAGCCGGAGGCGAACCAATGCCATCGCTTTCCCCAGACAGATAGCGATGTATCTTTCCCGCATGTTGACCGAGCTTTCCTTAAACGATATCGGTTCGGCTTTCGGCAAGCGTGATCACACCACCGTGATGCACGCCTGCGACAAGGTCGGGGAAAGAGCCAGGAGTGATCCCAGGTTCCAGGCCTTGATCGACGCGCTCGCAGACCAGATAAGACAGTCTTCATAACCTGTGGAAAACCCTGTGGATTTACTCTTCATGACCTGTGGTCTCTTTCCACCGCCCCCAGCCCTGTTGATAACTTGCGAGATCTCCACAATTCACTCACAGCTAGCTCACAGCCCGGTGTCTCATTAAGTACTATTATCTGCAATACGATACCGAAGTTGCCAACAAATCCACTCTCCCTACTACTACTACTACTAGAGCTTCCTAGTCTAGAGAAATAGAATAGAAACGGACCCAAGCCACCAGGGACACCCAAAAACGCTTTGACACCGGCCTTCACTTCACTTAGAATGAGTTCCTGCGACAAGAGGAGGCGGGACGATGAAAGTTAGGGTTAAACAAGAAAAGATCTCCAAAGTCTTAAGCTTGGTCACAGGTGTAGTGCCAACCACGTCGTCAATTCCTGTGCTTTCGAATCTCCTTCTTGAAACCGAAGGGGATAAAATCAAGATATCCGCGACCGACCTGGATATTTCTGTGATCAGCCGGCTTGAATGCGAGATCTTGAAGCAGGGTGCAATAACAGTCGCAGCCAAGAGGTTTCAGGAAATCATAAGAGAGCTTCCCGGCGATGATGTCGATCTGGAAGTTGACGGCACACGGATAACCATTACCTCGGGCCGCGCGAATTTCAGAATGATGGGAATGGAGAAGGACCAGTTTCCGAAGATCGCCGACCTGGAGAAGGAAGAAAAAATATCACTGAAGGCGGACACGCTCGAGGGGATGATAAGGCGAAGCGTGTATTCGGTCGCCAAGGATGACACGCGCCCGGTCTTGAGCGGAGTGCTCTGGGAGCTTTCCCCCAGCGGGATCGGGATGGTTGGAACGGATGGGCACCGGCTTTCGAGAATGGGGCTGACCGGTGATTTCGGAATCAAGGATGAAATGGGCGTGATCATACCGCCGAAGGCGCTCAACCAGGTCGTAAGACTTCTGGGCGGGCAGGACGAGGTGGGCGTATCGATAGACAAGGCATTCGTAGGTTTCTTTGTCGGCGATATGACAGTCTACTCCAGGCGCATCGAGGGCACGTTCCCCAACTACCAGCAGGTGATTCCGAAAGACAATGCGAATATCCTGGTAATAGATCGCGGCGATCTGATGAGTGCGGCCAAGCGAGTATCACTCCTTGCCGATTCGAAGACCCATAAGATCAAAATGAACCTTTCCAAGGACAGGGTAAAGCTTACGGCAAGCACGCCTGACCTGGGCGAGGCCGAGGAGGAAGTCCCGGCGACCTATTCCGGCGAGGACATGGTGATCGGGTACAATGCTTCATATGTACTCGATGTGCTTAAGACCACGGAGAGTGATGATGTGAGATTCGAGCTGAGCACGGCGGTCGGCGCCTCGATCCTCAAGCCGGCCACGGAGGCTGAAGGCGAATCCTATATCTGTCTTGTAATGCCACTCCGGCTCGCCGACCAAGAGTAAGCCCGGGACTGGCCGGTTTGCGCATCCAGAAGATCCATCTCACCAACTTCCGTAATTTCGCCGACGAGTCGGTGGAATTCGGGCCGCGGCGTAACCTGATACTGGGTTTGAATGCCCAGGGCAAGACCAACCTGCTTGAGGCGATCCACATCCTGGGGATAGGCCGTTCCCACAAGGATCGCAAGGACGCCAACCTGGTTAAGTTCGATGAAGACTTCTATCGCATCGAAGGAGTTTTCGAACACATCGGGGTACGGAACGTAATCGAGGTGTCGCACAGTGCGGAGCGCAAACGGCTGAGGCTCAACGGTAAGGAGATAAAGCCGGCGGAGCTGATCGGGCTGGTAGGGGTGGTCATATCATCACCGGATGACATAGATCTTGTTAAGGGTTCTCCCGGTCTCCGGAGGACATTCCTGGACATGGCCATCTCCCAGATGAGCCGGGAATACCTCGGGAACCTCCAGCACTATGTTCGGGCGCTCGCGCAGAGGAACAAGCTCCTGAGAGCTTACCAGGAGCGGCGGGTGCGAGCGGCCGACAGCGGCGTATGGGACCACCGGTTGATCGAAGCCGGTGCGAAAGTCGTAAAGGCTCGCGTTAGGTACCTTGCGGAGATCGCCCCCGAGGTTGGCAGGAACTTTGACTTCATGGCCGGGAGCACGACATCGATGACCGGTGAGACCGCGCCTGGAAGGGCGGGCACCGAGAGCGCCGGTTCGGTGGAGTTGCCGTACCAGGCGAAGGGATACGCCGTCGATGATGGCGGCGACGTGGAGGAACGCCTCGCCGCGGCGCTTAGCGCCCACCGGGAAATCGAGATGGCAAGAGGATATTCCCTCTATGGTCCGCACGTGGATGACTTCAGGTTCCTGGCGGACGGACGCGACATCCGGCAATTCGGTTCAGAAGGAGAACAGCGGACTGCAGTCCTGGCCCTAAGGTGTGCCGAGGTATCCTCGATGAAGCGGCGGACCGGCAGGTACCCGGTGGTGCTCCTGGATGATGTGTTTGCGGAGCTGGACGAGGCAAGGAGCACGGCACTTACAGCTTTGATTTCGGGCTTCGATCAGATAATATTAACATCGTCGAGGCTTATACCATTGCCCGATGATGACATCCACCAGATCACGGTTTCTGAGGGGAAGGTTAGGGGGAATGGCGCAACCTGAGAAGGCCGGGAAGATCCTCGAGAGGCTAACAACGAGGATGGGAATCGCAGCCCGGCTGGAGCGCGAAAAGGCGGTGGTGGTCTGGGAAGAAGCTGTCGGCACCAATATCTCACGGAGAGCGAAAGCCTTATCGCTTCGCAATGACATACTCTTCGTGCGCGTGCAGAATTCCGTGTGGCTTCAGGAACTGTCACTGCTTAAGGAAGGTATAATAGAGAAGATAAACACGCTGGTTGGCAAAGATGTGGTGAGGGACATAGTGTTCCGGGTAGGAGATCCACGTAAGGAGTAAGTGCATGGCGACCAAACCGGGTCAGGCTTTTAAGGCACAATCGAAAGCCGCCAAATCGAAAACCACCAAGAAGGACTCCGGTACCAAAAAGGAATCGAGCATTACCAAGAAGTCAAGTAACTATGATGCGCGCAGCATCACGGTCTTAAAATGACTGGAAGCCGTGCGGAAGCGTCCCGCGATGTACATTGGCAGCACGGGTTTTCGAGGGCTGCACCACCTGGTCTACGAGGTGGTGGATAATTCGATCGACGAGGCCCTGGGTGGTTTCTGCAAAACGATAAAAGTAAAGCTCTGCAAGGACGGATGCGTATCGGTGGAGGACGACGGCAGAGGAATACCGACTGATGAGCATCCAACCCAGAAGCGTCCCGCGGTCGAAGTCGTGATGACGATGCTTCATGCCGGGGGCAAGTTCGACCACAAGGCATACCGGGTCTCGGGAGGTCTTCATGGAGTCGGCGTCTCTGTGGTGAACGCCCTGTCTGAATGGCTGGAGGTCACCATCAGCCAGAAGGGGAACATCTACCAACAGACTTACAAGTCGGGCAAGCCGACGGGGGACCTGAAGGTCATCGGTAAGACGAAGAAGACCGGGACTCTGACGAAATTCAGGCCGGACTCCACGATCTTCGAGACAACCGAATTCAGTTTCGATAACCTTTCACAGCGCTTGAGGGAGCTGGCTTTCCTCAACAAGGGTATACAGATCGAGATCCATGATGAGGAGAGCGATAAACGCCACGAGTTCAAGTACGAGGGCGGAGTGATTTCATTTGTTGAGTTTCTGAACCAGAACAAGAACACTTTGCATCGGAAGCCCGTCTGTTTCGAACGGCAGCGTGATGATTTCAAGGTGGAGGTCGCGCTTCAGTACAATGACGGGTACGCCGAGAACATATTCAGCTTCGTCAACAGCATCTCTACGCATGAAGGCGGGACCCACCTGATTGGCTTCAAGGGCGGCCTTACAAAAACACTCAACTCCTATGGGCGGAAGAACAACATGTTCAAGAACCACAAGACGGGGCTGAGTGGTGATGATGTGCGGGAGGGACTGACCGCGGTGCTAAGCGTGATGATGAGCAATCCGCAATTTGAGGGCCAGACCAAGACCAAACTTGGGAACAGCGAGGTTCGCGGGATCGTTGAGTCGGTTGTGAGCGAGGGCTTGAGCGAGTACTTCGAGGAGACTCCCGCGATCGCCAAGCATATCATAAACAAGTGTATTGTCGCGGCGCGGTCGCGTGAGGCGGCGCGCAAGGCGCGGGAGCTTACGCGGAAGAGGAGCGCCCTGGACACGGGCACCCTGCCGGGCAAACTGGCGGACTGCAGCATGACGGATCCCAAGCTGTGCGAGCTTTACCTGGTTGAGGGAGACTCCGCCGGCGGCTCTGCCAAGCAGGGACGTGACAGGCAGTACCAGGCGATATTGCCGCTGAGGGGTAAGATCATCAATGTTGAGAAATCCCCGCTGGACAAGGTCCTGTCGAATGAAGAGATCAAGATGATGATCACGGCGGTGGGGACGGGAATAGGTGAGGAGGACTTCGATGTCGCCAAGCTGCGCTACCACAAAGTGATCATAATGACTGACGCCGACATCGACGGCGCGCACATAAGGACCCTGCTGCTCACCTTCTTCTACCGGCACATGCCGGAACTTCTGAAGCTGGGGCACGTTTACATAGCACAGCCCCCGCTTTACAGGGTCAAGAAGGGCAAGACGGAGATATATGCATACAATGATGAGGAAAGGGACAGGGCCTATGAAAGACTTGGCAGGAAGGGGGTCATGCTCCAGAGATATAAGGGTCTCGGGGAGATGAACCCGGAACAGCTCTGGAAGACCACCATGGACCCGGAGCGAAGGACCATACTGAAGGTGACACTGGAGGATACCGTTGAGGCGGATAGGATATTCACGATTCTCATGGGAGATAAGGTTGAGCCAAGGAGGCGCTTCATAGAGGAAAACGCCAAGAAGGTGAAGAACCTGGATGCTTAGAGGGGGAAAGAGGATGAAGAGAATAGCGGTAATGATGATATGTATGCTGGTGATCCCGATAGTTGCCAGTGCGGATCTTACCATCAGGGAAAAAACCCATATCCGGGCCTTTATGGGGGTTTGGGTTTCGGAAGGATCCGAGCTCACCTATATCAAGGGTGAGAAGATGCGCAGCGAGAGCGAGACCGAGAAAACCGGCATGGGCGCTCAGCGCGGTGTGAAGGCCCCGCCGCCGGCGGTCACGATAGTCAGACTGGATAAGGGAGTGGTCTGGCATATCAACACGCTGGATAAGACGTACATGGAATCCCCGCTTGACCCTGTGCCGGAAGCGGGTGATCAAGAGGTTTATAGGTTCAGTTTCAGGGACCTTGTGGTCGAGGATACCGGTGAGACCAGGGAAGTGATGGGGAAGGTGTGTGATGGCGTTAAGGCGGCGATCGTGTTCGAAACCGAGGGGGATGACGGCCCCGTGGTACAGACCGTTGATGTGTTGTTCTGGATGACTTCAGAAGTAAAGGTACTGGCGCAGATGCGCAGCTTCTGGGAAACCATGATTGAAATGACCCAGGGTACGCGAGAAAGGATTCCGTTGGGGGATGCCATGGCGGAGCTCTGGGAGAAGGTCGGGAAGGATGGCAAGGTGCCGCTCGCGATGGATATGTCTATCGCCGCCTCGTCGCTGGATCCTGAGAGTGAGGCCAAGACGAAAGCATCGCTGGAAGCGATGAGCGAGATGATGAAAGAGCGCTCGGGTGAGGAAGAGGGTCTGATTGGTGACGTGGACGATACGGCAATGCGGATGACGAGAGAGATCATCTCGATATCGGAGGACAAGCTACCCGATTCCCTGTTTGAGATTCCGGAAGGCTTCCGCAAGGCTCAGCAAATCAGAAGGTGGTAGGAAAATAAGCAAGGCGGGCAGCAAAGGCTCGCCGAAAAAGGGGACAGCGCCCTCTTTGATCTACTCTCTGGTCTAAAAGAGCAGAAAGGGCGCTGTCCCCTTCTCTATCTTCTCTTTTCTATCTCTTGAAAGTTCCCACCAGGTGTACCTCGGCTAGGACATGGTCCTCCATGGCCTCGAGCAGCTGTTCCCTGGCTCGCACCGCCGTCCTCGAAGGCCGGGCTGGACAGGATGAAGGCCATGAGTCCCCCTAGTGTTTGAGGTCGGCGGACCGGGAAAAGCGCTCGAACAGCTCGTGCTGCTCAGGTTTAAGGTCCTCAGGAATCTTAACGCGCACGGCAACCATCTGGTCGCCGGTTCGATTTCCTACATCCACGCCAAGTCCCTTGAGGCGGAAAGTCGTTCCCGGCTGGGTACCGGGTGGGATCTTGAGAACAACCCGCTTGTCGGCGAGCGTGCGCACCCGGAGCTTGGTACCGAGCACCGCCTGAGCCAAATTGATATCGACCTCGCAGTAGACATTGGCTCCCTTGCGCTTGAAAAAATGGTGGGGTGCGATATTCACCTTTATTATGAGATCTCCCGGCGGTCCTCCGGAGGTTCCCGGCTGACCCTGACCGCGAAGCCTGATCCTCTTGCCGTCTGAAATCCCCCTGGGGATCTTGATCGATATACGCTTCCTGGCCGCCACCTGGCCCGTCCCTCCACAGGAGCTGCAGGGCTGGGATACGATCTCACCCCGGCCGTAGCACTGGGGACACGGGCGGCTGACTGCGAAGCCGCCCTGCGCGACGGAGATCATGCCTGCGCCTCCACACTGGGGACATTTCTCAACGCTCGAACCGGGTTCGGCTCCCGACCCCTTGCACCTCTCACACGCGCCATCCTTGGCCACCGCGATCACGGTGCTCCCGCCCTTGAGGGCAACATCGAACGGAATCTCGACCTCGGCGCTTAAGTCCTGGCCTTTCTGGGGGCCGTGCCGCTGCTGCCGGAAATGCCCGCCGCGATCAAAGATGTTGGAGAAGATATCACCGAACCCTCCGACGCCACCCAGGTCCTGGTAGCTGTAGGCCGGGCCCCGCCCGCCCCCGCCGCGCTGGCCGAACTGGCTGAAGATGTCGTTCAGGTCGACACCCTGCTGGAAGTCGCCCTTGCCGTATCCGGCCCGGGCGAACTGACGAAGATCATCGTACTGCTTGCGCTTCTTAGGGTCGCTCAGGACCTCGTTGGCCTCGTTGATTTCCTTGAATCTGTCGGCGGCCTGGCCGTCGTCGGGATTCGAGTCGGGGTGATACTTCTTGGCGAGCTTACGGTAGGTTTTCTTGATCTCGTGGGGAGTGGCTTTTTCGCCGACTCCGAGAATCTGATAATAATCTTTTTGCGCCATATTGACCTCACCAGTTAAGAGTATAGAAACAGCCGGGAGCAAAGTCAAATGCGCTTCGATAGAGGTTGACACTACAGGCATTTCGACGTAGTCTTGGGGGAGAATTCAAACCTTGCCCCCGATCCTTTTCGAGCATGGAGAAGAAGGGTGAATTAGTGATTTTGAGGCAATACTTGAGGTAGGTTCAATGCCGACAGGAAGAGAGAGAATCATAAACGTCTATGTGGAAGACGAGATGAAGAGCTCCTACATAGACTACTCGATGAGCGTCATCGTCTCGCGTGCGCTCCCCGACGTGAGGGACGGGCTGAAGCCCTCCCAGCGCCGCATCCTTGTGGCGATGAATGATCTTAATCTCACGACGACGTCAAACTATCGCAAGTGTGCCAAGATAGCAGGAGACACATCGGGAAACTACCATCCCCACGGCGAGCAGGTCGTATATCCCACGCTGGTGAGGATGGCGCAGGAATTCAACATGCGCTATCCGCTGGTCCAGGGGCAAGGCAACTTCGGGTCGATCGACGGGGATCCACCGGCGGCAATGAGATACACCGAGGCCAGGATGGCCGGCCCGGCCATGGAGATGCTGGCCGATCTTGAGAAGGACACCGTCGATTTTGTTCCCAACTATGATGAGACCCGGAAGATGCCCACGGTGCTGCCGGGGAAGTTCCCCAATCTCGTGTGTAACGGGTCATCCGGCATAGCGGTCGGCATGGCCACCAATATCCCGCCGCACAACCTGAGCGAAGTGGTGGATGGGCTCACCGCCATAATCGACAATCCCAAGATCACCGACCCGGAGCTGATGGAGCACCTTACGGGTCCGGATTTTCCCACCGGCGGGATAATCTATGGCCAGCAGGGGATCAAGAACGCGTTTACGACCGGCCGTGGACATATCACCTTGAGGGCGCGGGTCTTCCTGGAGACCACGAAGACCGGCAGGGAGAGGATCATCGTCACCGAGATTCCCTACCAAGTCAACAAGGCGGCCTTGGTCGAGCGGATCGCGGACATGGTGCGGG
Organism: Candidatus Eiseniibacteriota bacterium; assembly: GCA_030592245.1. Lineage (GTDB taxonomy): Bacteria > Arandabacterota > Arandabacteria > Arandabacterales > Arandabacteraceae > JAUVJV01. Next base: position 2,251 of record JAUVJV010000022.1, on the reverse strand, counting down.
ACGGGAAGATCGAGGGCATCTCCGACCTGAGGGACGAATCCGACAGGGACGGCTTGAGGATTCTCATTGAGCTCAAGCGCGACGCGCAATCCGCTGTCGTGCTCAACCAGCTTTACAAACATACATCCATGCAGACCACCTTCGGCGTGATCATGCTCGCGCTTGTCGATCTCGAGCCCAAGGTCCTGACCATAAAGAGAATGCTCGAGGAGCACATCAAGTTCCGTCACGAGGTAATCCTGAGGCGGACGCGGTTCGACCTCGAGGCGGCAGAGCGGCGGGCGCACATACTGGAAGGTTTCAAGATCGCGCTTGATAACATCGATGCCATCATCGCCTTAATCAAGAAGTCGCCGACGGTGGAGGCCGCACGCGAAGCTCTTATGAAGAAGTTCAAGCTCTCGGAGATCCAGGCGAAGGCCATCCTGGAGATGCGGCTCCAAAGGCTTACCGGACTCGAGCGGAAGAAGATAGAGAACGAGTACCTTGAGGTAATAAAGACAATCGAGACCCTGAAGAGCATTCTTGCCAGCAAGGCCAAGCAGATGGGGATCATCAAGAAAGAACTGGCCGCGATAAAGAAGACATACGGGGACGACAGGCGCACCGAGATTGTGGAAGCCGTCGATACGGACTTCAACATCGAGGACCTGATAGCCGAAGAGGATATGGTGATCGCCATCACTCATGGCGGCTACATAAAGCGCATGCCGGTCACGCTCTACCGCAGGCAGCGCCGGGGCGGGAAGGGCGTCGTCGGGATGGGCACCAAGGAAGAGGATTTTGTTGAGCACCTCTTCATCGCCTCAACCCACGACTACATTATTTTCTTCACCAAGACGGGCAAGTGCCACTGGAAGAAGGTGCACGAGCTTCCGGAGGGAGGCAGATACGCCAGGGGCAAGTCGATCGTGAACGTCCTCGCGCTCGGCAAGGAGGACAGGGTTACGGCTTTCGTAACCACCAAGGAGTTCCAGGCCGACCAGTTCCTGGTGATGGCAACCCGCCGGGGAGTCATAAAGAAGACCAATCTGTCGGCCTTTTCCCATCCACGGAGGGGCGGGATCATAGCCATCACCCTGGATGAGGGCGACACCCTGATAGATGCAAGGCTTACCGACGGCACCAATGACATTATCCTGGCCAAGAGCGGCGGCAAGGGCATTCGGTTCCATGAGCAGGACGTGAGAGCGATGGGCCGGAACGCCCGGGGCGTCCGGGGGGTGACCCTTGAAGGGGACGATGTGGTGATCGGGATGGTGGTCGTCAGGCGCGAGGGCACCCTGCTTGTGGTTAGTGAGCTCGGCTACGGCAAGCGCTCCCCGATTTCGGATTACCGGATCACCCGCAGGGGCGGCAAAGGCATCCTGACCATGCGATGCACGGCCAAGACGGGCAAGCTCATAGCCATCAAGGAAGTGGTGGACGAGGACGAGCTCATGATCATGTCGCAGAACGGCGAGGTGATCAGGGTCCCCATAAATGGTGTCTCCGTCATAGGGCGGGCCACTCAGGGTGTGCGGCTGAAGGTGTTGAAGGGTGGAGACAAGGTGGTCGATGTCGCCCGGGTCGTCTCAGAGGAAGCCTAGGCCGCCTCCACCGAAACCTGTCCATATCCATACATATGCATAAGCGTATGTGTTCTCTCAATCTCACCTGGTGCGATAACTACCGCTATCTACTCGGGTTCCGCAGGGTCTGTCCTTACCTGTCCTGGTTATACCTCGGCTACCTCGTATTCGCTGATATCTTTGCGGTAGGCTGATTCATGCCCGAGATCGGCCGTAAACCGGCGATAGCTCAGGCCGGCAATGATTTTGCGCTCGTCTATTGCACAATCGGGACAGAACCAGGAGCCGTCGATCAACTCGGCGCACATGGAGCATATAAGCTCGGAGCAGCGGGTACAGACCATTCGGCAGGGCTGGTTGTGGAGATTGCATCTCATTGCGATTCCCTCGCGCTTCATTGTTCTGTCCCGGGCAGGCCGGGTGCAATGCGTAAAGGCTCTATTTGATATATCGGCGGGAAAAGTGACTCACTTGAGTCCAGGCCTGCACAGAGCCCGCCTCCCTGAAGGTGGTGTTCCCGCAGGCTGTGCCTTGACCGTGTGTTGCAGGGCACAGTACAATGAGCGGGCCATACCACCCGCTCACCAGGGGAAGACCATTGCCTTACTACTTCAAGTTGGGTACCCGGGAGAGTTTCACCGGATGATACATCAATGAAGCTGACGACGGTTCTGCTGGAT
>JAUVJV010000243.1 GCA_030592245.1 Candidatus Eiseniibacteriota bacterium | reverse complement strand
TGGACACAAGATTCGGCGTGGAGATGGTTCGAAACGAGCTCATCCGGATTGAGTACGGAGTGTTCTCTTAATGGAAGTCTACCGTTCTGCCAAGCCGCGGCGGGCAAAAGACCTGTCAGGGTTTGGATCATTTCGCGCTGGAGGCAGGTGGAACTCCCAGGGCTGGTCCGTACTCTATACTGCGGAGAGTCCTGCTCTTGCGATACTCGAAAAACTCGTGCACCTTAACCTTGCGCGTCTGCCCTCAGATATGTGTTTGGCGACGATTGAGGTGCCGGATAAGTCAAGCGTGACCAAGGTGCTCGAGAAAGACCTGCCGAAAGGGTGGTCAGATAACCCAGGGCCTGACGACCTCGGAGAGATCGGTGATCAATGGCTGAGCAAGGGGAGTACATTGCTGCTCCGCGTACCTTCGGCTATAAGCCCGCATGAGTTCAACTATCTCATTAATCCGACCCACAAGGAAATGTCTCAAGTCAAGGTGGCACGGGTGGAGCCTGCTACAGTCTATGCCCGCCTGGCGAAAAGAAGCAGGGCCAAGGCGAAGCCTTAGCGGGGGGAGAATTCTCGACCGAGACACAGCCCCGGCCCGTGGCCCCAGCAAGAAGCCCTCGAACCTGTTGAGGTTCAAGGACTTGGTTTGGTAGCGGGGGCCCGCTACACACACCAAAAGAAGAATTTCCCACCCATCGATGTCATCGATATCCAGTTCGAATACCAGGGTAGTGCTCTGGTCCCTGTAGGAGCCTAAGTCCAGTCCATTCGGGTTTGCAGGGGTTGTCTCTTCCCTTTTTTGTAGGAGCGACTGCAATGCGACATGTACCCGGACAGCGGTGGGACAGAAAGGAGAACTTCTCCAAGTTCGTCCACCTCCTCTGGGACCTCGGCCTGATACAGCGTTTCCTCAAGAAAAGGGAAGAATTCCTGGTATTCCTCGCGATGCTCCGGTACTCCGACTTTCACAGCGGTGAGTGTGTCGTGTTCATCGGGACTCTCATGGGCGAAGCCGGAGTCAAACATGCAACACAAGTACAACGCATACAGGCAAAGATCGAGCGGATGGGCGCTTTTTAGCGCCCAGAGGGCAGGAGAGGCTTCAGGCTGGTTAACGGCAAGTGGGTCAAGCGATACTTTCGGTCAACCGGGAAGAGGATCATCGATCACGTTCTGGAAAACGATCTCATATCCGAGGAGATGCTGGCAAAGCTGGACTTGAGCCACGTGGAGCAGGAAATTAAGGCGGAAGCGGTCGCTGCTTGTGCAGAAAGGACGATTCGAATTACATGATGGGATACAGAATACATGATTGGGTGCTCCCAACACACTTCCATATAGGATTGTGTCACTACTTAGAATTAAACCCGGTCTCTAAGGGGGAAGTCTCTAAGTGTTCTTCCGGCAGTGTGGTTGGGAACTCGGGAGTGATGGGCCAATGTGGAGGAGACTGGTGGCGTTGACGGCAAGGGCAACTGCCGATTGTAGTATGTCCGGAGGGCCCAGACAAAGATCTCTATGACTGAGGGATGATTACATCGCTTCCGACGGGGTTGGTGCGGCCCCAGCCGAGGGCATGGTGAGGGTCACCGCTTTCGAACTGGAGCGGCTGACAAGGTTGGAGGAATCCCTACTTGAGGAAAGACGGGGGAAGCAGATCCAGATCAGAGTCGTGTTTAACTGGCTGGACCATTGAGATGATACTGGCGAGGGACAAAGTAAGGAGGGTAGACAGATGAAAGATCGGCTTGAACACCAGCTCGAGGAATCATCCATGAGATTTAACATACTCACGGACCAATTCGAGAGTGACCTTGGGGTACTCTGGAGAAAGATGGATGTTGATCGTAGCCAGACATGGCGTCGAGCTTACGGCATCACCTTGTTCAGTTACATCGAGTGTATTATGGGCCAGCTACACGAAGCTACTCTCATACTCAAGAGGTCAGAAGGATGCGGACCCCCGGAAGATGAAGAGCACTCGCTACGTGAGATGAGGGAGATAGACCAGAAGTGCTTGGGGGAATTACCGGACGAAGGCTCGGTCCTATTTCTTGAAGACCTGGCTTATGCGGTAGAAGAATATGCAAGCATGAACAACGCCGCTTTCAAGGTGGATAGGACTACAGAGGGCTGGACAGCTTTGGAGTCATCTCAGACAGTGCGCAGTCGTTTAGCCCGCCCCAGGCGTGCATCCGATCTCATTGTCTCTGAGGAGGACCTTGAGAAGATCTTGGTGACGTATGATTGGTTCCGAGAGACCATGAGGGAGATGCACTCTGCATGTCAGGCCGCGATGGAGAGGCAGCTGGAGCTCTACAACAGACATCTGAGTCAGGGCTTTTCGGAGCAGCCCGAGTGTGGGTGAGGTCAAAGGGGCACATCTGAAACTTCCAGAGGTTACCCGCATGGAGGGAATCTCAGCGCACCAGCACAACCTTCCGTGGGGCACGCCCAGGCGTGCAGCCCGACGCTTGAATCGGACGGTACAAGGGATCCGGTGCGTTTCTACGTCGCGAAGTCACTTGTCCTTCGCCGGTTCGCAGATGCGAACCCTGAACCTCTATAGCGGTTTGTGTGGGACAGCATCTGCCCACACGCATTCGTGAGAAACTAAGTCAGGCAGTGAAGTCTTGACGAAAAAAAACCGGCGGTACCGCCAGGCTTGATGGCGGATTATTCCCGTTGACTTGGGTAGGCCTCATAGGGGTTTTAATTCGACCCCGGGTGGCTGGTTTTAACCGACCGCTGACAAGCGTCCGGTCACTGTATCGAGGGGAACCCATCAGGTTCAAATCCTGGTTGGCTCCCCGGGCTGCCATCCCAAAGCGCGCTTCTGTGGGACCTGCTCGCCATCGGGATCAAGCGAATCGCAAGAGGTCAGACAAAGATCAGTGTATCTGCTTAGGTGACTCCCCGGACTGTAACATAGGTAGAACTTTCAGAGCCGCTTACATACTGCCGAAGCCAGGCGGGAAAACCGTGCCGCAGCAGAATGTACCGAAATCCGGTCCTTCTTGCCCGTGAATGGCAGAAGAGCCTCGACGAGGGGACATACGCCTCCAGGGCCGACTTGGGCCGCACTAAAGGCATCTCTCGGGCCAGGGTGACCCAGATTCTGAATCTGCTCCGGCTGTCTTCCGACGTCTTGAGACAAGTGCTCGATCTCGGGGATCCACTCCCCAGCCGCATAATCACAGAGCGACGGTTGAGACCGCTTGTGGTGTGGCCTGAAGGCAAACAAAGGAACATGCTGGACACGATCCTGGCCCACAGGAAATCAAAGAACTCTTGATCCGTTTCCTCAGGTTGTCGGCCGCCTAATCCCGAGCTTCTTCATACGCGATTGCAGCGTAGACCGTTTGAGCCCGAGGCACTCGGCTGCGCCTCCTTCTCCCCGGACTTTCCAGCCGCACTCCTCCAACACCCTTACGATGTGTGCCCGCTCCACCTCTTCGAGGCTTGCATCTGGGCGCTCACTTGTTCGTGCAGATCTGACCGTCCCGGTCCGGTGTGGCGGCAAGATGCCCCTGAGTTCAAGTTTGGGGCCCGGCGAGAGTATCATGGCACGCTCTACAATATTCCGGAGCTCCCGCACATTACCCGGCCAATCATATGAGATCAGGGTATCCATTACCTGTGTGGGAACTGTTGAGATCGTCTTCCCGAGCCGGGTTTGCAGATTCGTGATGAAGAACCAGACGAGTAGAGGAATGTCATCGCGACGTTCCCGAAGAGAGGGAATTCGGATCGGAAAGACGCCCAATCGGTAGAAAAGATCAGCCCGGAAAGCACCCCGTTCGATCAGCGGGCCGAGGTCCCGGTTGGTCGCCGCTAAGACCCTCGTGTCCACGGTCATCGTTGTCGATGATCCGAGTCGCTCGAACTCGTGGTCCTGCAGAACCCGGAGCAGCTTGGGCTGGAGCTCAGGCGGCAGATCGCCGACCTCATCGAGGAAGATCGTGCCACCATCTGCCAGTTCGAAGCGGCCGATCTTCCGGTTCACCGCACCGGTGAAAGCACCCTTTTCGTGTCCGAACAGCTCGCTCTCGATCAGCGTGGCTGGAAGCGCCGCACAGTTCACAGTGACTAGCAGACGATCCTTGCGCCCGCCCTGGCGGTGAATCCTGCGGGCGATGAGGCCCTTCCCTGTTCCGGTCTCACCCAGAATGAGTACCGACGAGTCCGTACTCGCCACCTGGTCCACCTGATGGAGGACCGCCTGGAATACGTCACTCTTTCCAACGAGCTCGTCGTCTTCGAAGGAGGTCCTGATCTCCTCCCGCAGTGTTATATTCTCGGTTTCGAGGTGATCCTTGAGTCTCTGAATCTCGTCGTAGGCTTGCCGCAGCTCGAGATCCGCCTGCCGGCGATATAGGGCGTTGAAGAGAACCTCGCCGACTACACCAAGCCGCCCGACGATGTCTTCCGGCCAGATCTTAGGTTTCGTAGAAGAGATCGCCATACCCTCCACGTGAGAACCCATGTCGCGGTACGCCCAAAAGACCGCTGCCAGGGCATTCATCCGCCGGGTGTGCTCTTGATATTGCGGGAATTCATCGAGATCCTCAAGTCGGGTGTAAACGAACGAACCCTCGCGGCAGA
>JAUVJV010000348.1 GCA_030592245.1 Candidatus Eiseniibacteriota bacterium | reverse complement strand
ATCACGAATCCAACCGCTATCAGACCCATTGCAAACCCTCCTTTAGGACTCCATTCCAGAGCCCGGTCTCCTTACCACAGGCTTCAGGCCCTCCAATGAAACCACCTCCACCTCCTCACCCTTGCCTATTCTATCAGCACTCTTAACCGTCCAGAGCTCCCCGCGAATAAAGGCCTGGCCCGTCCCATCGATATCTGTGGTCGCGGTCCCGCGCTGCCCGAGGAGGCCTTCGCGGCCCGTTACGGGCTTTCTCCGCTGGGCCCTCAGGCCGGCACCCGCGGCGAACGCGAAGAAGGCCGCCGTGGCTATTACCGCAGGCAAGATCACGGCCAGGGACACTCTGAGGAAAGGCAGCGGAGAATCTATCAGCATCAGGGACCCGAAGAACATGGCGACCACACCTCCTATGGTAAGAAGTCCGCCGCTGGTTACCCAGATCTCGGTCACGAAGAACGCCACGGCAAGGAGTATGAGGAGCGCTCCTGCATAGCTTATGGGAAGCATCTGGAAAGAGAAAAAGGCAAGCACCAGGAAGATGGCGCCCAAAACGCCCGGAAAGATAGAGCCCGGGTTGGAGAGCTCGAAGAAGATGCCGTAAAAACCGAGTACCAGGAGCAGATAGGCGATATTAGGATTGGAAAGGACGCTCAGTAGCCTTAACCTGAAACCCATCTTGAACCTTCTGATGGAGACCCCCGCGGTCTCTAAGGGCCCGCCTTTCATGTCATCCATCTTAAGGCCGTCGAGCTCATCGAGAAGTTCGCGTACGTCATCGGCGATGACATCTATTATTCCCAGTTCCAGGGCTTCCTCTGCGGTGGCCGTCGCGCTCTCCCTGACCGCTTTCTCGGCCCACTCCTCATTGCGGCCGCGCTTGGCGGCAAGGCTCTTTATGTAGGACGCGCTGTCGTTCACGATCTTATCCATGGTCTCATCATCCACTTCAGTCTGGCCGATCGTGACCGGATGGGCCGCGCCGATGGATGTTCCGGGCGTCATGCCCACCGCATCCGCGCTCATGGCGATAAACACGCCGGCCGATGCGCTTCTGGCGCCGCTCGGATGGACATAGATGATGACCGGGACCTTCGAGGCAAGAATGTCCTGGATTATCTTGCGCATCGAGGTATCGAGGCCTCCGGGGGTATCGATCTCCACCACCAGACACACCGCACCGTCCAGCTCGGCCCTGGCAATGGCCTCCGCTATGAACTTGGAAGCCACAGGTCCGATAGCCCCCTCGAATTCCACGACATGAGCCTCGGAGGCATGGATCGCCCCCAGGGGCAAAAGGCATACCAGCAGTGTGAGAAAAAGGACAGGTTTCACTTAAGACACCTCGAACATTTCATCAGGTGCAGTATCCATTATTCCAAAGGCGTAGTCAATGACAGCTTTTTCGGGCTTGCCATCAAGTTCACGCTCCATGTGCTCAAGATAGGCCTCCTTGAGCCTGATCTTAAGGTGCCTCTCCCCCATGCGGAAGGTGGCCGCAACCTCACCCGGGGAGGGCTCGATGGCGATATTGCCCTTGCCCATGGTACATCCCGTGGAATACTGGATGCCGTCAAGGACGCATGAGCGCGGTGGCCGGGCTTCCACCCTGACGGATGCCTCCATCTTCATGGGATCCCGGCCCAGCACCTCATTGGCCATCCCACCCATCCTGAGGCCGATGGCGAGGAAGGGCCCGACATGACCATGAAATCGGCTCGCCGCAACAAGAAGCGGATGGTCTTTCATCTTTGCCTCCTAAGTGGTTTTCTCCTCCAGGCAGTAATAGAGAGCAATCAGGACCCGGAGCGTGCAGGCACCAGAACTATCAGGCGCCAGAACAATCAGGCATCAGAACAATCAGGCACCAGAGCGTGCCGGCGCTAAAGCCCGAGCCCGGCCGAGATGTCCTGCATCGCCTTTAGCCCCATGCCCACGAAATCCTTGAGATCGACCCCGAATTCCTCGCATGATCTTATCTGGTCCCGGTCGGCCCCTGCAGCGAAGCGCTTCTCCTTGAACCTCTTCATCACGAACTCGGCCGTGACCTCGCCGAGGCTCTTGCTCGGATGCATGAGTGCAGCCGCCACGATCAGGCCTGTCAGGGGGTCGGTCGCATAGAGCGCCTTGTCCATGCGGCTCTCGCGGGCCACATGCCCGGCATGGGACTCAACGGCGTGGGTCACATCATCCTCGATCCCCAGTTCCTTAAGGTACCCGGCGCCGACCTTCCCGTGGCGCTCAGGGTCCTTGACCGTCTCATCATAATCCAGATCGTGAACCAGCCCCACGAAACCCCACTTCTCAACATCCTCGCCCAGCTTCTCTGCACGGGCCCGCATCACGGCCTCGACGGCAAGCATATGCTTGATGAGGCGATCATTCTTGACTTTGGATTCTACCAACTCAAGGGCCTGGTCTCGGTTCAAGGGACGCTCCTTTCCGGATGGCTAAGTCTCGATTCGATTGTAGGTTCATATGACCATGTGTCTACGCCGCTACAGCTCTATCACTCTATATAATAACAGTCTTGCCGGTGGCGAGACTGCGCACGGCCGCGACCCAGGTCTGCCACTCCCGGGAAGCATCATGACTCAACACGCGCTTGAAGGCCATGTCGCGCGCAGTGAGCATCATGTCCGTATCCTCGGGCAAACGTGCGAACCTGAGGTCCGGGATGCCATGCTGTCTTGTTCCCACCATGTCGCCGGGGCCCCGGAGCATGAGGTCCTTCTCTGCTATCTCGAATCCGTCGAAGCTGGCCTCCAGGACCTTGACGCGCTCTCCGGCTTTCTCGGCGGCCCCCTCTGAGACTATGAAGAAGGAGGATGAGTCATCGCTACCCCTTGCCACCCGCCCCCTCATCTGGTGAAGCTGGGAGAGCCCGAAGCGGTCGGCCTGGTCCACCACCAAGAGCGTTGCTGTGGGAATATCCATGCCGACCTCGATCACCGTGGTCGCCACCAGGACCGCTATCTTATCACTTCGGAAGTCATCGATCAGCCGCACCCTCTCTTCGCGGGGCGTACGCCCGGTGAGTATCGCCACCCGTTTGCCGCGGGGAAGATGCTTCCTCAGCTTTCTGCTTGCTGTGCCCACGTCCATCAGCCCGGCATCGCTCTCCTCCACGGAGGGACACACATAGAAACCCTTGATGCCGGCTTTCACCCTGAGGCCGATCTCCTTAAGGAGAAACTCCCTCCTGGACTCGGCGACGCACTTCGACACGTGGCGCCCCCGGCCCGGCGGCATCTCACCGATCGTGGTAACATCCAGGTCACCGTAAGCCGTAAGGGCAAGGGTCCGCGGTATGGGTGTAGCACTCACAACCAGGGCATTGGCCCAGGGTGCCTTCTCAAGCAGCGCCGTCCGCTGCAGCACCCCGAATCTCTGCTCCTCATCCACTATGACCAGGCGGAGGTTCTCAAACCGCGCACGCTCCCCTATCAGGGTGTGGGTACCCACCACCACGCTCACAGAACCCGAGCGAAGATCATCCTCGATACGGGCCCTTTCCT
>JAUVJV010000173.1 GCA_030592245.1 Candidatus Eiseniibacteriota bacterium | reverse complement strand
GGTGAGGAATTTTTCGAACACGGAGGTTTTGAGCACGGCCACACCCTCTTCGACGAGCTCCTCCGCGCACCGCTGGTCCTGTCGCTGCCAGGCCGCATCCCCAAAGGCCACAGGATACCGCAGCAGGTAAGGCTTGTGGACGTTCTGCCCACCCTGCTGGATCTTCTCGGTATCGACCCCCCGGTCCACTTCGAGGGTAGAAGCCTGGCGAGCCTGATCAGGGATACGGCCGGCGCGGGGAGCAGCGAGGGAGGCGGCGCCCGGTGCCTGCTTCCCCACGATTTAGCATATGCGGAGGCGCTGCTCTATGGGGGTGAGCAGAAAAGTCTTACGGCGTACCCCTGGAAGCTCATATATAAGGTCCAGGGAGGCGAGACATCCCTGTACAATCTGGAGGAGGATCCCGGCGAACGGGAGAACCTGGCCGGTGGCGGGGAGAAGCCCTGGGTGAACGAGCCCCGGAGCGAGCTCGAACAGGAACTCTTCAAGATGCTTTTTGAGGTATCCGACACCTGGTATGTGGAGATGGGAGGGGCCGGCGACTCTCACAGGTTTGATGTGAATATCAGAACCGATGTCATCCGTGGCTCGGGACACATCAGGCTTTCCAGGCTGATTGACCGCGGCGGCGAAATTCTCCCCATTGACGCCGTCGGCATGGCGAACATCGGTCCGTCAAGAATAGACATTCAGAACATAGTGACCAATAAGCCCCTCATCATCGCTTTCCAGCCGGCCACGATGCACGCCCCGGTCAAGTTTGACTTCTATATCGATGGTGAGCCCGCGAGCAGCAGGACCTTCATCGGCAGATCAATGGAACGTCCCGTGACCATGCCTTTTCTTGAGAGCGCCGAGACCCCTGAGGCCGCAGCTCACGGCAGGCCCCTCCGGGAACCCGACGGCCCCTACTTCCACGTGTGGGTGGACCCGACCCCATACCGGGAGGATGCCGGGATCGACCTGGATGATGAGACCACCGAGCAGCTGAAGTCGGTTGGCTACCTCCAATAGGTTGGCTACCATCCAGTAGCCGGAACCCGTTTCGCTCTTCTTTGGCAGCACTCACCTGGAAGCAGCACTCGCCTGGCGGCCCTCGGCGGATGTCAACCTCGCCCCATCTTAAGGAAGCGCCCGCACCAGCCGGTCAATCTCCTCAAAGGTGTTGTAATAGTGTGGGGATACTCTGATCCGCCCGTTCCTGGCCGCGGTCACGAAGCCCTGGCCCAGCAGTTGTTCGCAGACCTTCTCCGCCTTGTGTTTTCCCGGGGAGAATGACACGATCCCCGACTTCTCACCCTTGCCCCGGGGACTGTAAACGCTCATGCCCCGCGCCTCCAGCCGCTCGCACAACCGGTCGGTAAGGGCGATTATGCGCTTCTCGATATCCCTGATCCCGAGTTCATTGATGAGCTTCAAGGATTCCAGCAGGCCGGTGATACCCAGGAAGTTCTTCTGGGCGGACTCGTACCTCCGGCTGGTTGGAAAAAGGTTGTAGTCGAATTTATAGTAGTTGGTCCATCCTACAACTGACATCCAACCCGGCATGTGATGCCTGAGTTCCTCGAGCACCCTGGACGAACAGTAGAACAGTCCCGTTCCCTGCGGCGCCAGCAGCCACTTATGCCCTCCACAGGAGAGCGCATCCACCATGCATTTTCTCAAGTTGATCCGCAAGGCCCCGGCCCCCTGAATCCCATCCACCACCAGGTAAACCCCCCGGCTCCTGCAGAGCTTCCCCAGCGCCGCCAGGTCATTACGGTAGCCACTCTGGAACTCGACGAAGCTGATGGCCACCACGCGGGTCCTCCGGTCGAGAGCCCGCTCTATGTCCTCTATCCTTATCCTGCCATCGCGCTCCGCCACAAACTTGAGCCGCACCCCTTCTTCCTCAAGGCCCAGCCAGGGGTAGACATTGGCGGGAAATTCCACCCGCGGGAGCACGACATTGTCACCCTTCTTCCACCTGATGCCCCTGGCAAAGAGGTTCAGCCCCTCGGTCGTGTTCTTCACGAAGGATATCTCTGATTGCCTTGCACCCAGCAGTCTGGCGGCCTCCTTCCGGGCTTCTTCGGCCCTGCCCTCCCAGAGATGCTCCGCCCTTCCCCCATACTCCTCCTGCTCATCCAACTGCTGCCGCAGTCCCGCCGTCACTCTCTTCGAAAGCGGAGAGACAGCAGCATGATTAAGATACACATAGTTGCGCCTCACCGGAAAGAGCCGGCGGACCGTCGTAAACTTATCGCTCACTCCAGACCTCCATTCAAGACTCCGTGCAGCCTATCATTCCGTCCAATACCTGTCAAGTACTACCATTATATCAAGGATTATGATCTGATATATAAATATATTCAACTTTGAGATTGACAATATTAAGGTGCCTCGTTATATTGTCAAGTGAAAGAAGGTGATATGTATGAGTCGCAAAGCCACCATCGGGAAATGCCCGGTATGCGAAGCGGGCCTCAGGGTCACTGAGCTGTCCTGCCCATCGTGCCGGAGCAGGCTGATAACAGACCTTGAGACCTGTTCTTTCTGTAATCTGAACCCCGATCTGTATAGGTTCCTGAGGATATTCCTGAAATCCAGGGGAAATATTAAAGAAGTTGAGAAAGAGCTAGGAATTTCTTATCCCACGGTTCGTAAACGTCTGGATGACCTGCTCGCCACCCTGGGTCTTGAAGCCGGATCCTCCCCAACCGGCGGAAAGCGTACGGAGGTGTTTGAGAAACTCAGGCGAGGCGAGATAAGCGTGGATGATGCCGTGGGCGAGCTGGGCACCTAGGCTACTGAGGCTGATCCCTGAACTACTGGAGGACGACCATGGAAGAGGACAGAATGCAGATCTTGAGGATGCTCGAGGAGGGCAAGATCACATCGGACGATGCAGCCAAGCTGTTTGATGCGCTTGAGCCGGGCGGGGAGGCGGACGGTGCTCCCAACGCAGGCAGCGGAGGCAAGCGTCTCCTCATCAAGGTGACCGATGCCAGGACCGGCAAGAAGAAGGTCAATCTCAGGATACCCATCAGCCTGGCGAAGATCGCGGTCAAGTTCATACCACCCAAGTCCAAGAGGAAGTTGGCTGAGGAGGGGGTCGACGTCAATGCTGTGCTCTCTCAGGTCATCACCGGAAACCTGGGCAAGATCGTGGATGTTGAATCCGACGAGGATCTGGTCCAAGTCACTATCGAATAAGAGGTTATGCCATACCCGCGGCCAATCCCGCCAGGGCCTCCGCGATCCCGGTCGGCTGGAAGCCTGTCGCCGAAGTGAACTTCTCCGTGTTCAGGGTGGAATCGAGCGGGCGGGCGGCCACATAGTTAAAACCCTCCATGCTGATGGGGACCAGGAGCGTCTCATCGTAGCCAAAGGCCCGGCACACCTGGCGGCCGAACTCGAAGCGAGTCAGAGCCTCGCGCCCGGCGACGTGGTAAAGACCGCCGAGATCCTCTTCAACCGCAGCCATCAGGGCCCCCGCGAAATCATCCACCAGAATGGGATTCCGCCGCTGGTCGGTGAAGAGCTTCATCTGGCGACCCCCTGCCAGGACGTCTGTCACTCTGGTGAGAAAAGTGCCATTGGTCTCGCTGCCCATCCCATACATCAGGGAGCTCCTCACCACTATGCTGCCGGCGCCGAGGTCCAAGACCGCCTCTTCCGCCCGGAGCTTGGACATCCCGTAGATGCTGAGTGGACGCGCCGCGTCATCCTCGCGGTAGTCTCCCTTTGAGCCATCAAAGACGAGATCGGTCGATGTGAATACAAGCCTGGATCCCATGTCCCTTGCGATCCGGGCAATCTCAAGCGTGGCCTCGAAATTCACCCTCAGGGCCCGGCGGGAGTCCTGTTCACACTCATCGGGATTGGTCATGGCGGCACAATGGAATATCACGTCGGGCTTGTTCTGCCGACACAGATCTCCCAGCGCATCCCTGTCTGAAAGATCCAGTCTCAGGGCCTCAGTGCCTGCCGGCACCGATGGGTGAGAGTTGTATGTGGCGACGACCTCGCAGCTCCGGAGAAGCTTCCTCGAGAGAGCCCAACCCAAGGAGCCGCTGGCTCCCGTCACCAGCACTCTCATCGAATCCAGTCTCAACTTGTCCCCTCCTCAGTCTGCCGAAGATGGCTGGACATAACCTTCAACAGGCTTAAGGTACCGGCGCTCCATTCGAACCCGGACCGCCATCTTGCCATCCTTGAGCTCCCGGCTCAACACCGTGCCATACTTGTGAAGATAGGATATGGTCTTGCCGTCCTCGGGAGGAACCAGCACCATCACCTCATCTTTCCTGTCGTGGGCGTACGCAAGCAGACGCTCCTTCACCGCGTCGACCCCCCATCCGTGAAACGCGCTCACCGGAATGGCGTCCTTGTGCCGGCGCAGGGCCAGCTTGAGCGTGTCCTCATCCTCCACGCGATCAACCTTGTTAAGCACAAGTATCTCATGCTTTCCCGGCGCGCCGATTTCCTCCATCACCGCCCGGACGGTGGCGATCTGCCCTTCATAGTCATCGTGGCTAAGATCGGCGACGTGAATCACCAGGTCGGCTTCCACCACGCATTCAAGGGTAGCGTGAAAGGATGCGACCAGGTCGTGGGGAATCTTTCTGATGAAGCCGACCGTATCACTGAGAAGCATGGTTTCCTTCAAGGGAAGCCTCAGCACCCTCGTCGTGGCATCCAGGGTCTCGAAGAGGCGGTCACCCGTGGCCACACTTGCCTTGGTCAACCTGTTGAACAGGGTCGACTTGCCGGCATTGGTGTAACCCACCAGGCTCGCCCTGACGAAGTTCCTTCGCCTCGAGGTACGTATGCTCCTGTCCTGCTCGAATTTCCCAAGCATCTTCTTCAGCGTGAATATCCGCCGGCGTATCCGGCGACGGTCCACCTCCAGCTGGGTCTCGCCCGGGCCCCGTGTCCCGATCCCGCCTCCTGTCCTCGAGAGATGTTCCCACATACGAGTGAGCCTCGGAAGCGTGTACTCGATCTGGGCGAGCTCCACCTGGGTCTTGGCCACGGCCGACCTGGCTCCCAGGGCGAATATGTCCAGTATCAACTGGCTCCGGTCTATTACGCGTCTGCCCGTGATCTTTTCCAGATTCCTGGCTTGTGCCGGAGAGAGGTCATCATCGAATACGACCAGGTCTATGTCTTCCTCGCCGCAAAGGGCCGCGATCTCCCCTGCCTTGCCCTTGCCGATAAAGGTCAGAGGGTCGATCTTCCGCCGCTCCTGAAGCACCGAGGAAATCACTTCACCACCCGCTGTCTCCGTCAGCGAGGCAAGCTCCTCGATGGACTCCTCCGCCTCCTCACGGGCGGTCCTTCCCCTGATGAGTCCCGCCAGCAGGACCCTTTCCTTCCTGTGGATCATTCAACCTCCCGCGCGGCCTCCAGACCGCCCGTCGCCCCGGGACCAATCCCAGGTGCCCAAAAACACTCCCAAATCACGGGATTCCGACCCACCGGGGGTCGGACTCCATATTCTTCATGCTCCAACCAAAGGTCTCGCTCTAGCCTCCTCGATCGGAGCTTACCCCTGGATTCACGCCCTGTCAACCTGCCTTTCGCCTGATTCCCGAGCGAGGACCTCTGCCTGCCCGAAGCAAGGACCTCTACCTGCAGAGGGAGTTGGCCGAATCCTGGATTCAGGGGACCAGGGGATTGGTCATTCTGCCGACCTTCTGAGGGGCGCCGTGCGCCGCCCAGATGCGGGTGTTGAGATCGAGGTCTTCAACGATACC
>JAUVJV010000415.1 GCA_030592245.1 Candidatus Eiseniibacteriota bacterium | reverse complement strand
TGGGGCAAGGAGGTCAGGCAGCCGATGGGCGTGGTGAGTATCGGAGGCGTCATCGTCTCGACGGCCCTCGCGCTGTTTGTGATCCCCGCTCTTTACTATCTCACCTCAAGGAGAAAGAAGAAGCAACATGACGCGGCCGGAAACTGATACCGGAGGCTCGAACATGAAAAGGACCTTCCTGACACGAAGAACCTTCCTGACAATGATAGGAATACTGCTGATTCTAAGCCAGGCCGCTGCGGCGGAACCCATCGATCTGGACCAGTACCTTTCACTTGTTGTGGCCAACAGCCGGGCCCTGAAGCTTGCCGACAGGGACAGGTCAATGGCCGAAGCCCGGAAGCGGGAAGCCACGTCCGGTGCGCTTCCCCACATTTTCGCCGAGGCCGGGTATGTCCGCAACTTCACCGACGTCTTTATGTATGTTGACCCGGGAGCCCTGGGCGGCGAGGGAGACAGCGGAGACGCCGGTGGCGGTGATCTGAGCTTCAAGATCAACAGGTCCAATGAGTTTACGGCCGGTGCCGTCCTCAATCAGGTTATCTTCAATCCCACCGTCATATATGCCATCAAGGGCGCGAAGCAATATGAGCAGCTCACTGACTTTGTCTATGATGCGAGCTACCAGACCATCATCACCCAGGCCAAGCGGCTCTTCTACCAGGGGGTGCTCTTCGAAAAGGTGTGGGAGGTCCGGGTCTCCACGGAGGACAGCGCGCATGACAATTATCTCGACGTAAAGATGAAGTATGACAGCGGGGTGGTATCCGAATTCCAGCTCCTCCAGGCGGAGGTCCGCTGGATGAATGCCGTCCCCGATACGGCCAAGGCCAGGAGGGATTATGAGCTGGTGCTTAACAATCTTAAGACCCTGGCGGGGATACCGGTACTGGATGACATCAGTCTGGTGGTCTCGATGGACGATTATCCAGAGCTTCCCGACAGCCTGGACCTCGATGCGGTGCTGGCCCGCCGGCCCGACTACAATACGCTCCTGATGCAAGAGAAACTGAACGAGACCAACATAAAGGCTAACAAGTCCGCTTACTTCCCCACGCTCAACGGAAGCCTCTTCGGAGCATACAGCGCACAATCCGATGAGTGGAGATTGGAGCGGGATAATACGGTCTGGAAGGGGTCCCTGACTCTGTCCCTTCCCCTTTTCCTCGGGGGTTCCACACGTGCCCGGGTCCAGCAGGCGAGGATCGGGCTGGAGAAGACCCAGCTGAGGGTCGCCCAGGCACGTGATGACATCTACAATGAGCTCGCGAACATCTACCTGTGGATGAAGGAAGCGCGGGGGCGCATAGGGTCGGCGGAGGCTACTTTGAGAAGCGCCGAGCGGGCTTTCAGTATCGCGGAGACAACCTCGAGAAGCGGCATGACCACCCAGCTGGAGCTCAAGGACGCGCGGTTGGACCTCGATGGGGCGAGGCTCAACCGCTACCTGGCGATATTTGATTACCTGGCAGCCTACTTCGAGTGGGAACGGGCAACCGGCGAGGTGGAGTCGATCCTGCCTGGCGGCGACTAGCGAGCAGGGTACCATCCCGCCTGCCGAGGTGGAACCGGTCTTTCATCAGGCCGAGTGAGGAGCCGGGTCCCATCCCGTCTGCGCCGTAGTGCACCTGGAATCGCCACTGTCGCCACCAGACGGCGGAACTTGGTCCCCCCGGCCTCCCGGATAGCCGGCCTCCCGGGTAGCCGGAGCAATCGAGCCATGGCAGCTCGGTTCCACCCAGCCTGCTCATTATACCCACGCTGCTCATCATACCCGGACCATCGTCCCCGAGGGGCAGGTTTTCCTCTGTTTTGACAGTCGTGTTTTGATGCTTGCCGGCGGCTCGGATTATCTTGACTTTCGGCAGACACCATCTTACTTTTTCTGTTGGAATCTGGGATAATCTAACCTTAGGGAAAGGACATGACGAAGATGGCCGGAGCCTATAATCCATTCGCCATGGCCCAGGAGCAGTTTGATCGTATCGCGGATCTGCTGAAGCTGGACCAGGCAACGAGAGATCTTCTGCGCCACCCCTTGCGCGAGTACCACGTAAGCATGCCGATTCGCATGGATGACGGAACATTCAGGGTTTTCCGCGGCTTCAGGGTTCAGCACAATGACGCGCTCGGCCCGGGAAAAGGAGGCATCCGCTTTCACCCTCAGGAGACGATCGACACCGTTCGCGCGCTGGCAACATGGATGACCTGGAAGTGCGCGGTGGTGGACATCCCGCTGGGCGGCAGTAAGGGTGGTGTGGTCTGTGATCCCCACAATCTCAGCCAGAGAGAGCAGGAGCAGATTTGCCGTGGCTGGGTACGACAGCTCTCCAAGAATGTGGGTCCGCTATCGGATGTTCCAGCTCCCGATGTCATGACCAATGCCCAGCATATGCTCTGGATGCTCGACGAGTATGAGACCATCCAGGGTGTCAAGCAACCCGGTTTCATTACCGGCAAGCCGGTCGGTATGGGTGGATCATTGGGCCGTACGGAAGCGACGGGCTACGGCGTCATATTCACAGTAAGGGAAGCCTTGAAGGAACTCAAAATACCTCCCTCGGACACGACTGCGAGTCTGCAGGGTTTCGGGAATGTTTCCCAGTATGCTATCGAGCTCTATCAGCAGATCTCTGGTAAGGTCATCTGTGTCTCATGCTGGGACCAGAGCGAGGGGTGTTCGTACAGCTTCCGGAAGTCTGACGGTATCGACTTTAAGGAGCTCCTGGGGATGACCGACCGCTTTGGAGGGATCGATAAAGCCAAGGCCAAAGACGCCGGCTATGATGTGCTTCCCGGCGACGCCTGGCTTGAGCAGGATGTCGACATCCTGATCCCGGCTGCTCTTGAAAACCAGATAACCGAGGACAAT
>JAUVJV010000032.1 GCA_030592245.1 Candidatus Eiseniibacteriota bacterium | reverse complement strand
GAGCCGGTGAATCCTCTCTATCCCCGTTGCTTTCCTGGACTTGCTGTCTATCGAGATCACCACACCGTTCAGCCTGACATCTCCCATGGCCTGATCGAAGCGGGTGGGAATTCCCGTCAGGAACCGCTTGATGATCGCATCTGTCTCGATACCGATAACCGAGTTGAAGGAACCTGTCATTCCCGCATCGGTGATATAGGCGGTACCCCCGGGAAGAACCCTCTCATCAGCGGTCTGCACGTGGGTATGAGAGCCAAGGACGGCGGAGACTCGCCCGTCCAGATACCATCCCATGGCGACTTTCTCACTGGTTGCCTCCGCGTGCATGTCCACGATAGTGACCACGTCATATATCTTCGAGAGCAGGTCGTCAGCCACGGTGAAAGGACAATCAAGAGGCTGCATGAAGACGCGTCCGATGAGATTCATCACACACACCCGCCTGCCTCCGCGGGCCTCGAAGATACCCCAGCCCTTGCCGGGGACTCCCTTCGGGTAGTTGAGCGGCCTTAAGACCGCATCCATCGAGTCCAGCATGGGCACGAATTCCCTGCGGTCCCAGATGTGGTTGCCCGAGGTCAGCACGTCGACACCTGCAGCGACGAGCTCGTTCGCGAGCTTCTCGGTCAGCCCGAAGCCGCCGGCGGTGTTCTCGCAGTTGGCTATCGCTAGATCTATGTCGAATTCGCTGATCAGTCCCTGGAGAAGCCTCGCAACAGCCCGCCTGCCCTGGCGGGCAATTATGTCCCCAATGAACAAGACGTTGAGGTCTCCCTTATTTTGCATATTCTATTGCCCGCGTCTCGCGTATCACTACCACCTTGACCTGACCGGGGTACTCCAGCTCCTTCTCCACTCGCTGAGCGATCTCCTCGGCCAGTCCACTGGCCTGGTCATCGCTTACTTCCTTGCTCTCCACCATTATCCTTATCTCTCGGCCGGCCTGGATCGCGAAGGCCTTGGTGACACCCTTGAAGCCGTCTGCAACCTTCTCGAGCTTCTCGAGACGCTTGATATAGCTCTCGAGGGTCTCTCTCCTTGCCCCCGGCCTGGCACTTGATATGGCGTCGGAGGCCTGCACCAGCACCGATATTACCGATTCCGAGACGGCATCGCTGTGATGGTAGGATATGGCATGGACCACGCCGGGGTTCTCGCCGTAGCGCTCCGCTACTTCCGCGCCTATCTCGGTATGAGTCCCCTCGGACTCGTGGTCGATGGCCTTTCCGATATCATGTAAGAGCCCTGCACGCTTGGCCAGCGACGAATCGAATCCCAGCTCGGAGGCCATGATGGCTGAGAGATGGGCGACTTCCTTGCTGTGCTGAAGGACATTCTGGCCATAGCTCGTCCTGTACTGGAGCCGTCCCAGGAGCTTGATGAGCTCCGGATGAAGCCCGTGAACACCCACGTCCAGTGAGACCTGCTCCCCGACCTCGCGTATCTTCTCATCCATCTCCGCCTGGACCTTGGCGACTACTTCCTCGATACGGGCCGGGTGAATCCTCCCGTCGGCCACCAGGCGCTCCAGGGCGGCCTTGGCGATCTCACGCCGCACCGGGTCGAAGCCTGAAAGGATCACGGCCTCAGGCGTATCATCGATGATGACATCGATTCCCGTCGAGAGCTCGAACGCCCTGATATTACGTCCCTCACGGCCGATGATGCGGCCCTTCATCTCCTCGTTGGGCAGGGACACCACCGAGACCGTGGACTCGACCACGTGGTCGGCCGCGCATCTCTGGATGGCAAGGGTGAGAATTTCCTTGGCCTCCCTGTCGGCCTTCCGCTGGGCCTCCTCCTTCACCCGCCTTATCAGGTGAGCGGCTTCATGCCTCGCCTCGTTCTCCAGATTCGTGATCAGGAGCTGCTTGGCCTCTTCGGTCGTCATGCCCGCAATCCGCTCCAGCTTCCTGTTCTCCTCCTCCAGTTTCCGGCCGAGTTCCTTCTCCCTCTCGGCGAGCGACCGGTCCCTGTTGCCGACATCGCGCTCGCGGCGCTTAACATCGCCCTCTTTCTTGTCCAGGATGTCCACCTTGCGGTTGAGATTGGATTCCCGCTCCGCAAACCTCTTCTCGAGCTTGTTGAGCTCGGACTTCCGGGACTGCGTTTCCCGCTCGAAATTCTCTTTAGCCTTGTACCACTGGTCCTTGGCCTCGAGGACCGCTTCCCGCTTGTGGGTTTCCGCTTCCTTCTTGGCCTCGGCGATGATCTTCTCGGCAAGCTTCTCGGTACTCATCAGCTTGCTTTCGCTCGCCCGCCTGTGCGCGTACCACCCCAGCAGGAAGAACAACCCCCCGACCACCACACTCCCTATTCCGATTAGAATTTGATCAAGCATATGCCAGCACCTCCCCTGCGGGTCTCACAGCCATGTGTCACCGCAACGCCGTTTAAGAGGAGAGTGGTCGTGTGCCTTTGAAGCGTGGGAGAATACAGTCCGGAGTGGGAGAAGAAGCTATAGAGCCTGTTCGACCAGGATCAAGGGGCTATCTCCTCCAGCTTTCGCCGCATCCTACGGGTAGCATCTTCAATATCATCCGTGATTTTCTGCTTTTCACCACGTTCCCTGAAAAGCTCATCAGCGATATTCAGCGCGGCTAGTATACCAATCTTAGTAAGGGATCCAACGGATGCCCCCTTGGACACCTCTCTCATCCTGGTGTCAACAAATCGGGCAATCTGGGTCATATACTCAGGGTTAGCTTCACCCTTGATTCTATATTCATGCCCGAATATCTCAACGGTAATGGTACCATCATCGTCAGGCACCCCGGGTCCCTCCTAAGCAGATACTTGAATAACTCTCCGAACCACTCCACCAACACCTCCACTCCCCATTAATATAGCTACTGCAAAACCTCAACCTTCGCAAGCATTGAGGTCACTTTGCTCCTCAATAAAGCGCATTTCTTCTTGTATGCCTTGTTCTGAGCCGTCAATTCGGCTACTTGGTTTCCCTCCTTATCCACCTTTTCTATCTGTCTCACATTGGAAGACAGTTTCTGTTCGAGTTTCTTTTTCTCAGCCAGAAGTTCTTCATTCGTTGCCTTTGTGGCTTTAAGATCTTCAACCAGGGTTTCGACCCTTTCTGCCAGCCACTCAAGCCCCTCTTTATCCATGGGGTTCCCCCGTGTGATACAAACTACGATTTCATCCTGAGCTTTCCGCCAAAATCGCTCTCCAGGGCTTTCTCCATGTCCTTCTGAAGTGAATCGATTTCGGCTTCGGTGAGAGTGCGTTCCGAACTCCTGAAGACAATGGCATACGCCAAGCTCTTGGTTCCGGACGGAATCTGTTCGCCTTCATACACATCGAACAGCTTCACGCTCTCCACCAAACTTCCACCGTTGGAGAGTATAACAGACCGTACCTGAGATTCCAGTATCTTTTTTGGAATTGTAACGGCCAGGTCCCTCTTGACCGCCGGGTACCTATCGAGCGATCTGTACCGCCCGGCACCCCGCACGGCTTCCCTGACCTGTTTGAAGTCAATTTCAGCTATATAGAGACGTCGTTTAGAGCCTAATACTTCACAAACATCTGGAGCAAGTTCACCTAAGTAACCAATAACACTGCTATTATCTGCCTTGACCAGATTGACCACAGCCTGGCGGCCGGCATGAAACTTCTCGTGCGATCCGGGCTCGAACACGATGTCGGCACCCAGGGCTTCGCAGACGCCCTCTATGATGCCCTTAAGATCGTAGAAATCGAAGGGGCGAGGCTTGGCATGCCACGCCCTCGGCTGGCTCGTTCCCGATATGCCTACGGCGAGTCTCGCCACCTCCTCAAAGCCCTCACCCTTCTTTGAGTAGGTGCGACCCAGCTCGAAGAAGCCCACATCCTCCTGGCCCAGCCGCTCGTTCTTGACCAGCACCTCCGCCATCCCCGGCAGAAGGCTGGGGCGCGTGATGGAGTTCTGAACACCCACGGCATTCCTGATCTCCACCAGCTCCGGCGACTCAAGCCCGAAGAACTCGATTCGGTCGGGACCCATGGTTGCATCCGTCACTGCTTCATTGAGACCTATCCCGATCAGCATATCCCGGACACGCCTGGAGATAACCGTCTCATCCGGATACTTCCCGTAAGAGTCCCGGCTGTGATTGGAGGTAAGATCAATCCTATCATACCCATAGAGTCGGCCGACTTCCTCGGCGATGTCCGCCTCGCCCTCGACGTCGGTCCGCCTCGTCGGAACCACGACCTCGAGGTCCTTTCCCGGAGACACCATGAATCCCAGCCTCTCCAGGTAGTCCAGGATCTCCTGCTCGGGTATCGAGGTCCCGAGAAGCCTGTTCACCCGCTTGGGGTTGGCGAGGATATGTCTTGGCAGTACCGGATTGGGATATACATCGATCATCCCGCTTGAGACATTGCACTTGGTATCCAGCTGTATCAGGGAAGCCGTGCGCGCCAGCACGTAGAGCACGGCTCCAACATCGACCACTCTCGAGAATCTGTACGCCGCCTCCGAGGCTATGCCCAGCCTCTTCGCAGTCCTCCAGATGAAGGCGTGATCGAAGAAGGCGCCCTCTATCAGGACCCTCCTGGTTGCGGGGCCGACCTCGGAATTCCGGCTGCCGATCACGCCGGCTATCGCAACCACACCGTCGGGGTCGGCAATCACCACGTCATCGGGTACAAGCCTGTACTCGACATCATCAATCGCGGTGATTGTCTCACCCTTCTTAGCGCGTCTGACGATGATCCTGCCATCCTTGATCCTATCGAGATCGAAGGTGTGCAGCGGATGTCCCGTCTCGAAGAGCACTATGTTGGCGGCGTCGACCACGTTGTTGATGGGCCTGAGGCCCGCCTGTCTGAGCCTCGCCCTGATTTCGGCGGGCGCTCCGCGAACCGTAACATCCCCCAACACGATCGCACCGTACCTCGGACATCCTTCGGTATCCTCAATCTCCACCGAGGCGAGCTCCCCGATCCGGGGCCCGTCTTCATTCACGGCCGGTTCCGGGATGATCAGTTCCTTGCCGAATACCGCAGCGAGCTCCCGGGCGATGCCGATGAGTCCGAGGCAATCACCCCGGTTGGGTGTCACGTCCATCTCGATTATAGATTCATTGAGTCTCAGCGATTCTATGAGTTTGGTGCCGGGGGCAATGTGCGAATCGAGCTTTAAGAGCTCGTCCTTCTCATCATCCAGCCATGCCTCCCAACCGGAGCACAGGATGCACTGGGACTCCACACCGCCAATCTTTGCGGTCTCCACCACCCTGCCACTCCCGAGCTTGCTCCCCGGCATTGCCACCGGGTACATCTCGCCCAGGTTCACATTAGGGGCGCCGCAGACCGAAACCAGGCTAGCATAGCCGACATTGACCTCCACCACCTTCAGATTGGCATCCGAGGGGTGAGGCTCGACCTTTATCACCCGCCCGGTGATGAAGTTCTCCAGGCAGTCCCACTCGCCCGGGAGCACCCGCACGTCAGAGAAGCCCAGCATGACCAGGTAATCGCACACTTCCTCGGGGGGCACATCAAGCTTGACGAAGTCCTGCAACCAGCCGAATGGTACTCTCATCAAAGCCCCCTAGAACTGGCTCAACAGCCGTATGTCGTTTTCATAGAGGAGCCGTATGTCACCGATTCCAAGCTTCAGGGTTGCGATACGCTCCACTCCCATTCCAAAGGCAAAGCCGGTAACCTTGCGCGGGTCGTATCCGACATGCTCGAAGACATTGGGGTGCACCATTCCACAACCCAACACCTCCAACCATCCCGAATGCTTGCACAACCGGCAGCCCTTGCCCTCACAAACAAGACACGAAATATCGAGTTCGGTGCTTGGCTCGGTAAACGGGAAATAATGGGGCCTGAACCTGATCCGTGTCTGCTCACCGAATATCTCATGGGCGATAGCGGCGAGCGTGCCCTTGAGATCGGCCATGCTCACATCAAAATCAACATAGAGCCCCTCAATCTGGTAGAAGCTCATGAGATGCGATGCGTCCGGGGTGTCCCTCCGATGGCAGCGACCCGGAACCACCACCCGGACAGGCGGCGGCTGTGACTTCATCACCCTTATCTGGGCAGGCGAAGTGTGGGTCCTCAAGACGTAGCCATCCCCGACATAGAACGAATCATGATCGTCCCTGGAGGGGTGCCACGGCGGGAAGTTCAGGGCATCGAAGTTATTGTATTCGGTCTCTATCTCAGGGCCTTCGACCGAGGAAAAACCCATTCCCACGAAGATCTGCACGAGATCGTCCATCATCTTCAATGTGGGATTGAATCTGCCCCGCTTGAACGTCCGGCCCGGAAGGGTCACATCGAGGGCTTCGGCAGAAGCCCCTGAGGCGTATTTCTGCTGCTTGAGATCCTGCTTGCGGGATTCGATCAGGGAGCCAATCTCCACCTTGATCTCATTAAGGAGCCCGCCGACTTCTTTGCGCTGCTCCGGCGGTACCTTGCCGAGCTTCCTTAAGAGAAAAGTGATCTCTCCCTTCCTGCCCAGGTACTTGATTCGGACCGCATCTACGTCCTCAAGACTGGAGCAGGATTGGATCTCACCGCGGGCAGCATCCTGTGCCGCCTTCGCCTCATCATGCAGGTCCATAGGCCTGCTCCAAGGCCTGCTTGGCCTTGCTGACGATCTCCGTGAATGCAGCTTCATCATTCACCGCCAGGTCGGCAAGGATCTTCCTGTCTATCCCCACGCCAGCCTTTTGCAGACCGTCAATCAGCCTCCCGTAACCAATCCCGTTAAGTCTTGCTGCAGCATTGATCTTCGCTATCCAGAGTGCCCTCATCTCCCGCTTCTTGTTCCTTCTGTCCCGGTAAGCATATGCGAGAGAGCGCCTGACACTCTCGAGAGCCGTACGATAGAGTCTGTGTTTCGACCCGACGTACCCCTTTGCCATCTTCAGTATTTTCTTACGTCTCTTTCTCGATTGGACTGCCTTCTTAGTCCGCGGCATTGCCTTCCTCCGTCACATTCTACATGTCTGTCAACTCATGTTAATCGGCCGTGTCGACCTTCGGGGCCTCATCGACCTTCGGGACCTCATCGGCCTTCGGAACCTCATCGACCTTCGGGACCTCATCGGCCTTCGGAACCTCATCGGCCTTCGGAACCTCATCGGCCTTCGGAACCTCATCGACCTTCGGGACCTCATCGGCCTTCGGAACCTCATCGACCTTCGGGACCTCATCGGCCTTCGGGACCTCATCGGCCTTCGGGGCCTCGTCGGTCTCTATAGCCTCTTCAGCCGCCCCGGCTTTCTCTTCTTCTTCATCGAGTTTCTTGATGAAACCGGGCTTGGGGAACATGACCATCATCATGGTCATGCCTTCCTTCTTGGGGCCTACCTCAACATCTGCTATCTCAGCTAAGTCTGCTGCCACCTGCTTGAGGATTCTAAGACCTATATCGGGATGAGTAACCTCCCTGCCTCTGAAAATCAAGGAAAACTTGACTTTGTTGCCGTGCTCAAGGAAGCGCCTGGCGTGGTTCATCTTAAAACCATAGTCATGGGTCTCGATCTTGGGGCGCATCTTGATTTCCTTGACATGCATCACGTGCTGCTTCTTCTTGGCCTTCTTCGCCTTCTTGCTCTGCTCATACTTGAACTTGCCGTAGTCCATTATCCGGCAAACAGGCGGAGTTGCCCCGGGTGATACCTCCACAAGATCAAAGCCTCGCTCTTTCGCGAGCTCAAGGGCATCCTACGTAGGCTAGATGCCCAGCATCTCACCTGTCTCGTCCACCAACCGGACCTGCGAAACCCTTATTCGGTCATTGACCCTGGTAGTTTTCAGTGCTTTAGCGATTTTACCCACCTCCTAATCGTCACAAAGCCTCTTATCGATCTCATCCCTCAAGGTGCCAATGAATTCCTCAATACGCATTATACCTTTATCTCCAACCTTATGCTTCCGAACCGCAACCGTGCCGGCTTCCTCTTCCTTATCACCGGTTACCAGGATGTAAGGAATCTTCTCCATGGTCTTGGCCCTGATCCGGTAACCCAGCTTCTCACGGGAATTCACGACCTCCGCCCTTATGCCGCTCTCCTCCAGCTGGCCAAGCACTCTGTCGGCAAATGCCTCGTTCTTCTCAAGCACGGGCAGGATCGCCACCTGAACCGGTGCGAGCCACGGTGGGAAAGCTCCCGCATAGTGCTCGATCAGAATTCCCATGAAGCGCTCCATCGCGCCCAGCACGGTCCGGTGGACCATCACCACGTTGTGAGTATGGCCGTCCCGGCCCACATACTCTACCCCGAGCCGGCCCGGAAGATTGAAATCAAACTGGATTGTCGGTCCCTGCCAGCCTCGCCCGAGGGCATCAAGAAGCTTAATGTCGATCTTGGGTCCGTAGAAGACCGCCTCACCCTCCCTGCGGGTGAATGAGAGGTCCATGCGCTTAATCGCCTCCGCCAGCGACTCCTCGGCCATCTGCCAGTCTTCGTCGGAGCCGGCATAATCCTGTGGCCTTTCGGGGTCGCGGACGCTTAAGTCCACCTCATAGTCCTTGAAGCCGAAACTCGTGAGCATGTACTTGGCCAGATCTATGACTCCCGCGACTTCATCGACGATCTGCTCGCGGGTGCAGAAGATGTGGGCATCATCCTGCGTGAAGCCCCTGACTCTCATCAGTCCGTGAAGCGTTCCGGAGCGCTCGCGCCGATAGACGGTCCCGAGCTCCGCCATCCTTATGGGCAGGTCACGGTAGCTTCGCTTCCGTGACTTATAGATCAGGATATGTCCCACGCAGTTCATAGGCTTGAGCACATACTCCTCACCTTCCACATCGAGGACATACATGTTCTCCCGGTAGTAATCAAAGTGGCCGGATGCTCTCCACAGGTCGGCCTTCGCGATGTGCGGGGTGTAAACCACGCTGTAACCGCGCCTCCTGTGCTCGAGATGCCAGAACTCCTCGACGGTCTTCCTCACCGCAGCGCCCTTCGGATGCCAGTAGACGAGGCCCGCACCCGCTTCCTCATGAATCGAGAAAAGATCCAGGTCGATGCCGAGTCTGCGGTGATCCCGCTTCTTGGCTTCTTCGATTCGCTTCAGGTAGAGCTTGAGCTGTTGCTTGGTCTCGAAGGCCGTGCCGTAGATCCGCTGGAGCATGGGCCGCCTCTCGTCACCGCGCCAGTAGGCACCGGCAAGGCTGGTAAGCTTGACCGACTTAAGGAGGCCCGTCGACGGAAGATGGGGACCACGGCACAGATCGGTGAAATCGCCCTGCCTGTAAGCTGAGACCCCTTCTTCCCCGAGGTCTTCCAGGAGATCCAGCTTGTAGATCTCCCCCATGTCCTTAAAGAGGGACACAGCCTCATCCCGGCTCATCTCCAGACGCTCGAGAGAGATGTTCTCCTTTATGATCTGGAACATCTCCTTCTCTATCCGGGGAAGATCCTCATCCGAGATCTTCCCTCCCGCGTCGATGTCATAGTAGAAGCCATTCTCAATCGCAGGGCCGATGCCCAGCCGGGCATCAGGATAGAGCCGCTTCACCGCGTGAGCCATCACGTGGGCCGCGGTATGGCGCAGCACCTCTTTTCCTTCCGGAGAATCAAAGGTGAGGAGCTCGACCCGGGCGGCATGATCGAGCACAGTGGACAGTCCCATCACCTCGCCATCAACACGGGCGGCAATGATGAACCGATGTTCCTTCTTGCCGATCTCTCGCGCGGTTTCGGCCAATGCCGTACCGGCGGCCACATCGGCTACAAGTTGGGCTTCTCTAGCCCCGGAACTCTTAGACACCTTAGTGTACCGTCCACTCCTTCCTGAAAACGAAGGACCTTTCAAGACCAATAAGAAAATGGTGGGCGATACTGGACTTGAACCAGTGACTTCCTGCTTGTCGAGCAGGCACTCTCACCATCTGAGCTAATCGCCCACGCCTTTAACTTGTGTTTCTGCAATCGTTTATACCTACTTCTTAAATCAGTATAACAAGCGCTCCCGAGTGTCAAGCGGAATCTCCGCACTACGCTTTCTCGGGCTCGCTTCCGCCTTCGGCCTCCGGCTCACCGCCCTCATCAGAGGCATCCTCGGAAGACCGCTCGGGCTCCTCATCGGTCCCGGGCTCCGCCGCGAGTTCGGCTCCACCCTCGCCGGCACCTTCATCGGCAGCCGGTTCAGCTGAGGCCTCGTCGCCGGAATCGGCAACCTGGACGGGTTCAGCCTCATCGGTCCCGGCCTCGGCAAGCCGCTCGGGTTCTGCCTCAATCACGGCACCCGCATCCGGCACAACCTCCCCGGCGGCCTCTGCGGCCGGAGCATCTTCCTCAGTGGCCTGGACCGCTTCCGGCGCTTGCCTCAAGGCCTCGGGTTCTCCGGCGCCGGCAGTCTCCGTCTCCCCTTCAGGCACCGCTGCCGCGAGGCCCTCTGCGCCCACTCCGTTTGCGCTCACCATGTCACCGACCGTCATCTTGCGAGGACCGTACTTCTGCATATACTCCTCGACCTCATCCTTGTCCTGATCGGCCAGGTAGTCCTTGACACTCAAGAGGATCTTCCGCGCATCAGGGTCGATGCGGATCACCTTGAGCGGTATCTCGTCTCCTTCATCAAAGATGTCAGACGGCTTCTTGATATTGTCACGACCCAGGTGGGACATGGGAACGAAACCTTCGACATCCTCCTCGAGCTCGACCACAACGCCGCGCTCCTGGACCTTCACTATCTTGCCCTTGGTCATGGAGCCGAGCGAGTACTTCGCCAACAGCTTCTCCCAGGGATTCTCGTCTATCTGCTTCAAACCCAGAGATATCTTCCGGCTCTCCTTGTCGATGTTCAAAACAAGCACATCGACCTTATCGCCTTTCCTCACGATCTCGCTGGGATGTCTGATCCGCTTGGTCCAGGACATGTCGGAGATATGCACCAGGCCCTCGCTCCCCACTTCGATCTCGACGAAGGCACCGAAGTTGGTGAGATTCCGAACCTTGCCCGTTACCTTGGTGCCCTCCGG
>JAUVJV010000413.1 GCA_030592245.1 Candidatus Eiseniibacteriota bacterium | reverse complement strand
GCCCCTGGCCACGGCTTCCCCGGCCACGAAGTGCCGGGTGGCGAGCTTCTCAACAATGGCAAGCCTGCCCTCATGGGTATCACTGTAGGCTGCATTGGGACCCAGATGGGATATCTCATACCTGAGGTCATCAATAGAGAGGACAAAATCTCCCCCGCGCGCGACTATGCCATCACCACCACATCTCAGCGCCAGCGCCACCAGAACCGCCAGGACAACAAGACTCGCCAGCCTTTTCATATTTGCCTCCTTATGCGATGGCATCAATCTAAGACAAGTATTCCTGTCAGGCAAGAACATACTACAGCGGTATTTACCACAGGCGGAAGATTCTATCAAGACCTTTGGTCTGCGACTACCTGGCTACTACCAGCTTCCTTACGACTTTCTCATCCCCCGCCAGAAAATCGACGAAGTAGATCCCGCTCGGAGCCGGCTTGCCATCGGCCAGGACACCATCCCATGAGAATGTGCCGGGACCAGGGCTCCTTATGCCCTCCAGGAGTCTGACGACTTCCCGGCCCTGGACATCATAGACCTTCATCGATACCGGGATCCCGGTGCCGTACTCGCCGGGTATATTATACCTGATCTCCACCCGGGGACCGAATGGATTGGGGCTGGCCTCGACAAACACCATGCCGCCGGCAACCCTCGTATCGATGCCGGAACCGGGATCCACGGTCAGGGTGTCGACGGCGTAGGTGGTATCGGAATTCCCAAGCGTATGGATTGCTCTGGCCTCGACGATATGCTCCTCCGCAGTCAGGGGATCCGTGGTGAAACTGTATCCCTCTCTCCTGCCGTCGAATGCGCCGTCGTTGGGGCTGGCATCCTGCCAGGGTCCGCCGTCAACGCGGAACTGCACGTTTGCGATTCGATTGAGGGTCATATTGTGATTGAACATGCTCCTCGGATTCAGGTTTTCCAGCATGCCCACCTCGGAAGACCCTGCATATGTCGGCGTAAAGGTGGAGCAGGGGTCCGGTGCATAAGCGTAGAGCCAGGTTTCGGGATATGTGTCGTTCACGTCACAAATGCTGTCAACGTCGCTGTCGAGCCAGCCGATCTGGCCCTTGGTGTAGGTACAAACCTGGGCGGAGCCGAGCCCCACGCTTCTCATGATGCAGAAAACTGAGTTCGAGGCGCAGCCACCGCACCCGCTGGGCGCGCAGCTGTTCTGGTTTTCGTAGTTGAGATAGCCCGATCTTGCGGCACAACCCACGCCGGCGCTCTGGTATTCGTCCAGGGCATAGAACGAGTGGGTCAGCTCATGGGCCATCACCGCGTCCATGTTGCCTATGCCCCAGCCATCATTCCCATATGTCATTATGAAATTGGGCCCGCCCAGGTAGGCGTATGCGAAGAGCCCGTCCGCGAACATATTGTTCGGATCACTGCTCGAGTCGGCGATATAGTTCACGACGCCCCAGTCGGTATCCAGGCTGTCCCTCAGATGGTTACAGTAAGCGCGCGAACTCGCCTGCCCGACATAGGCCAGGCAATGACCCACCCAAGTCTCGTCGCCCATAGGACCATTCCTGGTGATTGGCTCATAGCCCGTCGGAGCATCATAGACGAAGACCGCGTAGAAAGTGAGCGGCCGCCATTTAGCCTTGGTGACATACCAGTTGAGACCATTGATGACCTCACTGGTCACATTGTCTTTCTCGGATGTGGTCCAGTTCTCGCTCTCCGGATCAATGCTGCCATCGCTCTCGGCCAGGACGACTGCCAGGGTGACATTTCCCAGCATGAACTCGCTGGTGTCATAGTACCTGGCTCCGGGCACGTTCGAGAGCAGGTGGCGCCCTTCAGGAACCAGGGCATCGTGGATCAGGGGCCTGCGGGCAGGGGACGGAGGCTCCTCCAACCCCGCCTGGCGGGCCTGACCCATAAAGACATTGTTCCAGGCCGCAATCACGTGGGATGCGTCCGGTCCGAACCTGTCAAAATCACCTTGCTCGAGCTCGCCGGCATGCATCCGGGAAGCCCGGGAAGCCATGAGTATCCGGCCCTCAACGGCATCCGGAACGTCCGCAATGATGAAATGCGGCGGGATGACTATCTTGACCTTCCCGCCTGAGGTCTCTATGCTCTTGACGACCTCCCTGGTCACTTCAAAGTCATTGCTCTCGACCGTGATAAGGCGGTCTGCAGCAAACGCAAAAGATGTCAATATAACGCAAAGCATTACCACAGAAACACTTAAACTTGCAAAACGCATGTTGTTCCCCCTTTGTGACCTCAGTCTCATCAAGCTTACCAAAAAAGGTGCTTCATGTCAAACCTTATGATTCCTTAAGGGTTGCGTTGGTTTCAGGTAAGGTCTATATGTCGATGATGCGTTCCGGCTCATCGGAGGCACGCGCCTTGGGTCTTAAGATCGAGCCGGCCACTGCCAGGGCTGCCCTGAGGTCCCCGCGTTTGAGTCCCAGAAGGGCAAAGAGCACAACCGAGAAGGCCACCACAGCCAGTACCCGCACGAGCATCCCGTGACCCCACCCGGAGGAATCCCACGCGGCAATCATGACCACGCCCGCGATCGCGAGGAGGACTCCCGAAAGCGTGCGCGCAAGCCTGAAGGGAATGCGATAGCGGGCCTGGGAGAAGGCGAGCACCACAAAGGCCATGACTATGTTGGTCACGAACGTCGCGGCGGCGGCGCCCTCCTTTCCCATTCTCGGGATGAGCAGGATATTGAGAACGACATTGAGGACCGCACAGCCCGTCACGACTCCGGCCAGGATACGGGTCCGCCCCACGACATAGAGTCCCGATGAGAAGATCACCGAGAAACCGTAAAACACCAGAGAACCCGCCAGATACGGAATGACGGCCGACGACCCCTCATACTGGGCGCTTCCCACCAGGCCG
>JAUVJV010000195.1 GCA_030592245.1 Candidatus Eiseniibacteriota bacterium | reverse complement strand
AGTCAGGGGAGCACCGCAGGTGAGGTCTGCCGGAAGGTGGATGCCTGCCGGACAGCTGGTGAACTCTCCGTTAGGCAGCGAGGAAGACCGATACCGGCCTGTCATGCCAGATTAGCCACCATCTGTGCCATCTTGGCACATTCCTGACTCATCAGAAAGTTGCGATACTCGTCCCGTCGGCCCCGCCATTGACCTTTCTGTCCAAGCTCCCGTGGTTTAGCCTCAACACCCGGACCAATCTGTGGTATAATGCCCGCGTAGGAGGTGCGAGACATGGGACGCATGGTATTGGTGTTCGCAATAGCGATTCTTGCTTTCACTTCAGTTTCTCCGGCACGAACGTGGTACATCACGCCTGATGGTACCGGGGACGTTCCGACGATTCAGGCCGGGGCTGACTCTGCCGCTCGGGGTGACACGCTACTCCTTGCGGATGGCACCTACCGAGGGCCAGGGAACCGCGATGTCACCGGTGACAAGCGCTTGATAATAAGATCGGAAAGCGACGACCCCGAAGCTTGCATAATCGATTGTGAGGGGAGTTCGGCCTCGCCTCACCGGGCATTCCACATCTCGCATGGCACCGGGGGTCAAAGCGAGTTATCCGGCCTATCGGTAGTGAACGGTTGGGCATACGAGAGAGGCGGGGCGATCTTTGTTGACGTCTCCAGGGCCGATATCAGAAACTGCATGTTCCGCGACAACTTCGGCGGGGAGGGCGGGGCGGTCTTCGTCTGTGGAGGCCCGAGTCTCATCTCAGAGTGCGCCTTCATAGGCAATTCTGCGTATGACGGAGGCGCGGTCGAAGCGTATTGCTGGACCACGACACTCATAATAGAACGTTCCCTGTTCGTGCGGAACTCGGCACCTCATGGTGGCGGTGCTATTGGAATAGAGGACGGGTCAAATGACCCTTGGATATTTGTGGAGATAAACAACTGCACCATGGTTGATAACTCAGGTATGTTCTCTGCTGTGGCTAGTTGGGATACCGATTGCGGCTGTGAAATCAGGAATTCCATCATCGCCTACGGTACCGGAGGATACCAACCAGTGACCCTCCCGGATTGCGGTGTGCAGTGCACGGCTTTCTATGAGAACCAGCCCTACCCCGACTGGTTGCCGGCTGGGAATGGAAACTTCTTGGGTTGTCCCTCGTTCTGCGACCTCGCGGCGGGTGACTTCCAACTATGTGACGGGTCACCCTGCGCACCCGGCAATCATCCGGATAGCGTCAATTGTGGACTCATAGGTGCTTTGGACGTGGGATGTGTGTGCGGGCCGTCGGCAACTGAGCCCACGACCTGGGGCGCCATCAAATCAATCTACAGGTAGGGTGCCAGGTAGCCCGAGCCTGCTTCGTCATGCCAGATCGGCCACCATCTGTGCCATCTTGACGCATTCCTGACTCATCAAAAAGTTGCGATACTCGTCCCGTCGGCCCCGCCATTGTCTCCTCCCATCCGCTTGCCCACACTGTCCTTTGCGCTTCAGTGAATTGTGCGATTTAGCCCACCTGGAGCAGTAAGGAAACCCCCTCGGAAGGTTGGTCATCTAAGAAAACGTTGACGCACAGTCCAGATGAGGCACAATACAATACTTATGGAAGTGTGAGACATCCTCAATGCAGTTAAAAGGATCACAATAGGCAGTGGTTAGCTGCTGAGTACTCTGTACGAAGAGGGGGGGGAGTTGGACTCATGGGATTCAAGGCTCCAGGCTCGAATTCTTCACCCAGGAATGGAAACCGGACGATGTCGTGAAGTTGAAAGGCTGATCCTGTGTAGGCATGCAGGGTCGTAGATCTGTCGAGCGGGGCAGTCGCGATGATAAACAATGGGGAGGGAGAGGCCAATGGCAAAGGATGAACTGAAGCCGCAGCAAAGAGGAGAAGGGAAAGATGTGATGGGCAAGAGCGACAATGCGCTTCAAGCCGAGCTGAAGGAGATGCGAAAGCAGCTTGACGCCTTGCGTGCAAGTGGTACCGCAAGCGAAGGGCGAAACAGGTCCGCCCCCGCAGGCAAGGAAGCGGAGTCTGTCGCGTCATCTTCTGGCGGCGGGAGCCAACAAGCGGAGAAGGACAAGGACAAGGGTGAGGCCGCGGATCTATCAGCACAGCTCCAGGAGCTTGTTGATGGGATGGGTCGGGAGCTAAAGGACACCAACCCAATTACGCTGCTGGCGGTTTTTGCCATCGGGATATTTGTGGGCCGGCTGCTGCCGCGATAGGGGGATAAACCATGACCGATCCTGTGATGAAACTTCAGATTATCGCCCGCGCCGAGCTTGCCTTGGCGCAGATACGGCTCCAGCGCCTGATCCAGCGCTCGGCATTGTTTGTTGTTGCCATGGTGTTCGCGCTGCTTGGACTGGGGATGTTCAATCTCGCAATCTTTTTCGCACTGAGCCCAACTCAGGGGTCGGCCACGGCAGCCTTGATTGTTGCCCTGATCGATTCCGCCATCATGGCGATAGTACTGTTGGTCTCGCTCAAGGCCAGTCCCAAGCAAAGTGAGGAAAAGCTCGCACGGGAAATACGTGACCTCGCCTATAAGGAGCTCAACCGTGACATCGAAAAGGTCAAAACCGAGATCTCCGAGATCACTTCCGACTTGCGCAGTATCCGCGCCGGTATTTTGGCTATCCCGACGGCTGCAGTGAATACGCTCCTGCCGATACTGAGGTTGATGGTCAAGTCCGTCAAGAAGTGAGGAATGACGTGATGCTGCGATGGCGTGAGATGGAATGATTGATAAGAATGCGGAGAGACGGTCTGCTATAGGGAGAATGAAGGAAGAACTGGCGAAGTTGCAGAGGACACTGGATGAAGCCAAGGTGCAGATGAAATTGGCGGGCAAGGAAGGATGCACTTGAGCTTTCGATGCGCTGATATGGTTGAGTAATGAGACGATAGCCGGTGCTGACGACCGGCCAAGCCAGGTGTTTGAAGAACCGGAAGGAGTCGATCAGTTATGGGACTTTTTGGAGATGACAAAATGCAAGACAAGCGGCTCGACGCCCTTGAGATGCACATTCGTGTTTTGACGCAGACCGTGCAGGCCAATCAGGTGGACATCGCCGCAGCTTGGATCGCAGTCCTTGCGCTTCAAGTACAGGTCGACGAGAAGATCTCGGAGTCCGATGTCGATCCGACCATCGGCAAGCTGAACGAAGAGCTCAGCGCTGCGCGCACGAAGCTCCAGGAATCCTCCGCTGCGGCGTCCGAAAGCTGGACGACGTTGCAGGATGGTGTTCGCCAATCGTTCGAGACGCTACGCACGAGCGTCCATGACGCGACCGACCGGATCAAGAAAGGCTGAGAGCGCACAACGCCGGCCGCTGGCCCCGGAAGCATGGTCTTGGGTGGCAACGAGTGCCCAGATCGGGGCTCTTCGAACGGCTCCAGGTCAGATCAGCAGGATCCTCTCTGCCAATAATGGTGAGACACCGAGGTATGCTTAGTTTAGAGTGCAGGGCGCGAAGGTATTTTGTGATGCATACGGAGTCAATGGTATCATCAGCATGCCCGGAGGTGGAGGTATGACTATGACTGGGGGAGGCTCCGCGGAGCTCCTGAATGTGACATTTGTGGAGAATCGTGCAACCTGGGGGAGTGGCATTGCGCGGGATTCACAGTTGAGAACAGCAGAATTTGCCAATCTAATCATCTCTTATGGAATAGAGGGCGAAGGGCTCTGGGACGTTCGTGGCACCGCTCGCCTGAGTTGCTGCGACATCTATGGCAATGATGGTGGGGATTGGGTCGGTGCTATCGCGGAGCAGCTGGGGGCCGACGGCAACTTCTCAGCCTGCCCCTCGTTCTGCAATCTTGAGCACGGTGACCTGCATCTGTGTGATGAGTCTCCGTGCGCACCCGGTAATCACCCGGATAGTGTCGACTGTGGCCTCATAGGCGCGTGGGATGTTGGATGCGTATGCGGTCCGTCAGCCACAGAGTCCTCAACCTGGGGGGCAATCAAGTCAGTTTACAGGTAGGTGGCAGGTCAGGCCAGATCGGCTAAGATCTGTGCCATCTTGGCGCATTCTTGGGTCATCAAAAAGTTGCGAAAGTCGTCCCGTCGGCCCCGCCATTGACTCTTCATCATCCCGACAGTGCTGGATGCAGCAAACTTCGATTGGTCATGTATCTCTTGGGGTCACCTTGTCTCTTCCTGTTCCCATCTCAGCTCACAACTGTGCTTGATTCGTCCACCCTTTGTGCTATAATGCAGGCCAGAAGGAGGTGCGAATTATGCGTACAAAGCTGATACGCTTGTGTTTAGTTGTCCTTGCCTTTGCCGCCCTTGCAGCACAAGCTTTTGCGGGCAACAATCCAGATGTGAAGGTTGCCGTGCATGTGCTGCCGCACGGTTCGGGGAGCTGTGCAAGCATGCCGGAGATCAGCGAGTGTGGCGACATTAACCACACCTATGCGGGGTGTGGCGACATCGATGTCTTCCCGGTCTTCTGGGGAATGACCGAGTACAAGGCCTTCGAGTACAGTCTTGTCTGGCCGGCAGAGTGGGGTACCTGCAGCTTCACCAGCTGCTCGGATCTGACCATCTATCAGTTTGACTTCTATGGAGAGCCGGATGTGTGTGATCCAGGTGATCTGATTTCCCACGCCTATTTCGATTGCCACCCCGGAGACTATGTGGAGATTCCCGGATTCGGATGGCTGGATGCATCTACCCCTGGGCGAATCTGCGTCGACGGGGCGCCACCCTGGACATGGCCGAGTCCCGGCAACCCATTGCCGGCTGTACTGGACTGCAGCGAAACGGTTGATCAGACTGTTTGCACCTTCTGCGCAGGTGTATGCGGTATGACGGGGCATGATCTCTGTGAACTTCCATCTTCTGTTGAGGTCACCCCGTGGGGTAAGATCAAGGCCATGTTCAAATAGACCCGAGTGGCCTGAACCGGCAATCGAAGTGGCGAACTGCTGCGGCTGGGCTTTGCTCGTTCTCATGGCCCGGGCACACGCCCCTCGACCTTGAGCGAGATCAGGGCTAAGGTTGGGGAGCAGCGTCAAGATCCTGACACCGGTATCCGCATAGCGACGTTTTGTGGAGAGAGAGCCCAGTCCGCCCCCTGATACCTGTTTCCGGTTCTCTGGCGGGAATCGCGGTCCCAGCCGGGGCTTGAGAGCAAATAAGGGCATTCCCGGGGAAGGGCTCAGCCCAGGCGGCTGTTTGGTGGTAAAGACAGGATTTGCCCCGTGGGTTATACTGGCCTTGGAGATCAAGAACACCTGAGAGGTAAGGAACGATCTGTCTGTTGCCGATTGGTAGGGGTAGAGCTGCGTTACGGAGAGTGTGCCATCGAAGGAAGCCAATTGATTGGTGGGGTCAAAAATGACTGATGAGCCAGGAAGT
>JAUVJV010000028.1 GCA_030592245.1 Candidatus Eiseniibacteriota bacterium | reverse complement strand
TTGGTGGGGGCGGTGTCGATCGCCCTGTTCTCGGTTCTTAACCCGTTAGGCCCTCCGCTTCCTCACGTTCTGGTGGCTCAGGTTGCGGGGATGTCGCTTATCGGAATGTCGGGTGACCTCTGGAGACGGCTGGCCGTTATAGTCTCGCGGCCGGAGATCCTGGCGGCCGGCCTTGGAGCCATGATGACCCTCATCTATGGTGTGCTCGCAGATTACGGCTTCGCGGCATCCATGGGCAGGTGGCACGACCCGTGGCCGGTTATCATTGCGGGGATTCCTTTCTCAGCCGTACACATCATCTCAAATGCTGTCATCTTCTTTGGTGTCAGCCTCTTTGCCGTGCGAAAGTACAAGATTGGGACTGATGGGAGGGAGGCATGATGCGCAGGACCGGATTGGCATCGATCATAGCGTTCATGGCCGTTCTCCTGGGGT
Source organism: Candidatus Eiseniibacteriota bacterium (assembly GCA_030592245.1). GTDB lineage: Bacteria > Arandabacterota > Arandabacteria > Arandabacterales > Arandabacteraceae > JAUVJV01. The sequence goes on along the minus strand of JAUVJV010000028.1, from coordinate 11,237 downwards.
CATATGGCAGCGGGTTCTCTCAGGGAGTGGACAGCACCGCGGTGGCGCTGCCCGATTCTCTGGGGACTGCTGAAGCGGCAGATAGCCTGGTCGCCGCACCGGCTGACTCCGCTGAGGTTGTTCAAGGTCCGGACAGCACCGCGGTGGCGTTGCCCGATTCTCTGGGGACTGCTGAAGTGGCAGATAGCCTGGCCGCCGGGGAAGCCGATGTCCGGTTCTTTGATCCCCAACGCACGGCGCGGCTCTCGCCTTTCTCAGGCAAGTCGGTGAAGCGGGAACGCGAGGACTTTCTTGCTCTCTCCACTACCACTTCCGGTGAAGCCTTCGCCTTCGAGGCGGGTATCGATCTCCTTGAATACGGATCGGCCGGTCTTCCACAGGCGCTCAGGGTAAGGGCGAGTAGGCCGGGGAATGTCATGTATCTCATGGACGGCGTTCCGGTCAGCAATGACCGCCTGGGTGCTTTCGATCTTAACTGGCTTCCACTGGCAGGGATGGCCGGAGCCGAAGTGGCGATGAACGGGCAGTCCGGACTCTACGGATCCGGGGCAACAGGTGGCGTGATGAATCTCATCTCCATGAGCGCTATGCCGGAGGTCCCCACGAGCGAGGTAGTGGCCTGGTGGGGCAGTTTCGACAGTCGTGCCGTCCATTTCCGGTTCAACCGGCGGATCACCAGCACCTTCGGGATCCTGCTCTCGTTCGAGAACCTGCATTCGACTGGCTGGACCGAATCGAGCGAGGCCAACTCCAACAAGTTCTATGGCAAATTGACGGGTTTCCTGGGCCGCGGCGTGACCTACGATGTTGTGGGGTACAGGTATGACGCCGGTACCGAACTTCCTGATTCCTGTCCGAATCTGTCGGGGACCTACCCGGCGGATGTGGATGACAAGGGGGATTTCATCAGTGTATCGGTCGCGGCCGGGAGCGAGGGTTCGGTCAGGCTTGATTATTACCATGTCGGGGCCGAGCGGGATTACAGGTATGGGGGCGTGGTTCACTCCGGCAAAGGAAGTCTGGATGGTTTCTCAGTCGTAAGCAACTCGGTCACGGAAGACTCCTCGATGGCATTGGCCGGGATCGGTTACAGGAGATTCAAGATCGATGACAGGTGGGGGAGCGACGGGGCAACCAACGACATCTATGGGTACGCGGCAGGCGAGAAGCGCTTTCAGGCCTGGCGCCTGAGAGGCAGCTTCCGGGTGGAGCGAACCTGGGAGTCCGGAAGAGAACTTGCCTCAAGTACGGAGCTTGCGGGCGATCTCGGGGCCTCGGTCAAGGTCCATCAGTGGTTAACCCTAAACGGAAGAGTCGATAGGAGTTTCTCCTACTCGAGCCTTCGCTGGTGCTCGGATTGGACTCAGTCCTGTTGCAGGGACACCGCCGAGCACTGGAACAGTCTCGAGCTGGGTGCTGACCTTGGGGCAAAGCCTATCCGGTTTTCGGCGGCCTTCTACTGGAGGCGTGTGGACAACAGCACCTTGAGGATGAAGGATGAAGCCTGTGAGTGGGTCCGGCCCGCAGGTGAAGAGATAAGCTATCTTGGAGCGGAAGCTTTCCTCCGTTTCACCGGTCCTTCCTGGTTCAGGGGCTCGCTTGGTTATTCGGCTGAACGCGCCCGTGATGGAGCAGGGGAGAAGGTAAGCTATGTTCCCTCAGGGATTTTCACCTGGGACTTAAGGGCGCAGCGTACATTCTCAAAACACGTTTCCGCGGGACTCGCCTTCGCCGGGCGGTGGGTGTCACCGGTGGATGTCGGAAACCAGATTGTCCCCTGCTCAGAGGCTGACTGCATCAGTGACGCGGAGCTCGACGGCTACATCTCAGGACTCCTCTACGGCTATGTTGAGATAGACAGGGGAAGAGTTTACGCGAGGATCCGCAATCTCTTCAACCAGAGGATAATCCATCTCTGGGGTTTTCCCGAGCTTCCTCCGAGGTCTTATGAGCTCGGTGTCAATCTGGGGCTTCTCGACTGAGAACAATAGGCTTGACACGGTTTTTTCACACGGTGTAGGCTCGGATTGCTATGAAGTCACTCGTACTGGCAGTCTCGATAGGATCTATCCTGTTGGGATCGTGTCAGGCAATCAGTCAGGACCAGCCGATTGACCTTCCGGAACCGGCCTTGAGGGGGCTCTGCGTGGAGGAAGCCATTATCGCAAGACGGTCGGTCAGGTCCTATTCGGAGGACAGTCTCAGTATGGTCGAGCTATCTCAGATCCTCTTTGCAGCCCAGGGTATCACGGAGCGCCGTGGCGGCCTCGCTCTGAGGTCCGCCCCTTCGGCCGGGGCTACCTATCCTATCGAGGTATATGCTTTCGCCGACAGGGTCTCGGGTCTGGCTCCCGGGATCTATCACTATTTGCCTGAGGGACACCGAATCAGGCTCGTCAAGGCCGGTCCCCACGGCGGGAGTCTTGCCGAGGCCTGTCTGGGCCAGAGCATGCCGGAGGAGGCTGCGCTTTCCCTGGTGCTGACGGCTGTTCCGGAGCGGACCACATCGAAGTATGGGGACCGGGGCATCCGGTATATCCAATTGGAGGCCGGCCATGTCAGCCAGAACATCTGTCTTCAATGCGCATCACTCGGTCTCGGCGCGGTGCCCATCGGAGCGTATGATGACCGGCGTCTGGATCGGTTGATCGGAATAGATGGCGAGGAAGAGATGTCACTTTATGTTAATTCAATCGGCAGGATTCGCGAGAAGTGAGGTGACTGCAATTGAACTGGATAGACATTATGATCGCCGCGCTCATGCTTCTGGGCTTCATCCATGGAATGCTCAAGGGAGCGATACAGGAAGTGTTCGCGGTACTGGCGCTGGTGTTGGGAGCGGTGATAGGTGGAAGGATGGCGGAAGGTACTATCTCTGTCACCAGTGAGCTCTCGCATCCCACCGCGGCAAAGGGCTTCGTGTTCGTCCTTACATTCCTCCTGGTGGCTATTGGCGTGGGACTGGTAGGCAAGATGTTCTCAGGCCTGGCCAAGGCCGCGAACCTGAGGGTCATCGACAGGCTGCTGGGCGGGGTCGTCGGAGCGTGCCTCGTGGGGCTCGCGGTGGGGCTCGTTATTCAAGTGGGCGGGTCCTTCGGAATGGACACTGGTTTCGTCCGGGACTCACCGCTGGCCAGGCAGCTGGTGCTGGCCGTGTCTTATCTGGCCACGTTCCTCCCGAAGGGAGTGGGAGGTACAGCCGTATAACATCCATTTATCGAGGAGCATCCATGGATCTCAATCCGGACATCTTCAGACAGTATGATATCAGGGGTCAGGTCGGCAAAGATCTCACGGACGAATCGGTATCCAGCCTGGCCCGGGCCATCGGCTCATACCTCTGCCAGAATGGGGTCAGCAAGATCTCGCTGGCAAGCGACAACAGGCTTAGTTCCGACGGTTTCAGGGCCATCCTGAGCGAAGAGCTAGACAAGTCCGGCATGAATGTCATCGACTTCGGCGTCGTTCCCACACCGGCGTTCTACCATACGCTGTTCGAATTCGGCACCGAGGGCGGGGTCATGATAACGGGCAGCCACAATCCCGCGGATTTCAACGGGTTCAAGATAGCCTGCGGGAAATCCACGATCTATGGTGATGAGATTCAGAAGATAAGGCAGATCGCGGACAAGGGAAGGTACACGGTAGGAAAGGGAAGCGTGAAAAAGGCAGACGCCAGGGGACCTTACATTGACGCGATCTCGAAGAACATCGAGATCCCCGGGGACCTGCGCTTCGCCGTCGACTGCGGAAACGGGACGGCGGGGATTATCCTACCGGATCTCTTTGACACCCTGGGGCTCAAGCCGGAAATTCTCTTCGGCGAGCCCGACGGACGCTTTCCCAATCATCACCCTGACCCGACGGTTCCGGCAAACCTGGAACATCTCATCGATACGGTTGTGAAAAACTCGTATGAGGCCGGTATCGCTTTCGACGGGGACGCCGACAGGATCGGGGTGGTCGACGAGAAGGGAAGCATCATATGGGGTGACAGGCTCCTCATCATACTCGCGCGTGACATCATTGCCAGGAATCCGGGGGCCAAGGTGATTTTCGAGGTGAAGTGCTCCCAGGCACTCCCGGACGCGATCGAGGCTGCCGGAGGCGTTCCCATAATGTGGAAGACCGGGCATTCGCTCATCAAGGGCAAGATGAAATCCGAGGGGGCGCTCCTGGCCGGGGAGATGAGCGGGCACATTTTCCTGAGCGACAGGTATTACGGATATGATGATGCGATTTACGCGGGGCTGCGCCTGCTGGAGATTCTCTCCCGGCATGACGGGCGGCTTTCCTCCCTGCTTGCCGATGTTCCAGCCTATCATACCACACCGGAGATAAGGGTGGCGTGCCCGGACAGCCGCAAGTTCACGGTGGTCGAGAACCTCAAGACCTATCTTTCCCCCGACCACAGCATTATCGACATCGATGGCGTACGGGTGGTCTACGAGGATGGGTGGGGACTGGTCCGGGCCTCCAACACCCAACCGGTGCTGGTGCTTCGCTTCGAAGCAGGGAGCGAGGACCGGCTGAAGCAGATACAGCAGGAGATACTGGAAGCCCTCAGGACTGTTGGTGGCGACGGCATCGGCCTGCCGGAGGTATAACTTGCGTTTTGCCGTGATAATGTCCGGAGGACGCGGCCGGAGATTCTGGCCGGTCAGCCGGGCGTCCAAGCCCAAGCAGCTGGTCGAGGTCGCCGGTGGCCGGACCCTCCTTGAGCTCACTGTGGAGCGGCTCACTCCGGTTTTTGACCCTGACCGCATTCTGGTGATCACCCAGGAGCGGCAGATGGAAGAGACCGGGAAGGTGCTTGGCCGGTTCGCGGGGTTGCAGGTGCTGGCCGAGCCTGTTGGCAGGAACACGGCTGCGTGTATCGCGTTTGCTGCGACCTACATCAGGGCCATGCACGGGGACGCCGTCTTCGCGGTGTTGCCGGCCGACCACTTTATTGGCAGGGAAGATGAGTTCCGGGAAGTCTTGCGTGCCGGGATGGACTTCGTTGCAGAACGCAATGCCCTGCTTACCCTGGGGATCAAACCCGACCGGCCGGCCACGGGCTTCGGCTATATAAGGAGGGGTAAGTCTGCCGGGAAGGTGGGAGGTCTCGAGTTCTTTGGGGTCAGCCAGTTTGCGGAGAAGCCCCCGCTCGATCTGGCAGAGACCTATGTTGCTTCGGGTGATTACCTCTGGAACGCCGGTATCTTTATCTTCAAGGCTTCCACGATTCTGGGTGAGATTGATCGGTTCTTGCCCGGGATGGCCACGGAGTTCAAGGATTTCGAAAAGAGCATCGGCACCCCCGAGCAGGCGACGCTCCTCGCCCGCTGCTACTCCCGGGTTCAGGAGATCTCGATAGACTTCGGAGTGATGGAGAAAACCGGCTCCGCCTATGTTGTCCCGGCCGACATCGGCTGGGATGATGTCGGAAGCTGGGAGTCCTTTTCCAGGCATATGGACAAGGACACGGACGGCAATGCCGTTCGAGGTCGACACGTCAGCATCGGTTCGCGGGACTGTATCATTTACTCAGACTCTCTGACGGTGGCGACCGCGGGCCTTAAGGACATAACGATCGTCGTTTCCGAGGACGCCGTGCTTGTCATCCGGCGAGAGAAAGGAGAGGAGGTGAAGGACATCGTCGACCTTGTAGAACGTGAAGGCCTGACCGATCTGCTTTAGCCCCTGATCTGTTTTAGTCCCCTGTCTGCTTCAGTTTTCCGCCGTTCTCAGCATTTCTTATTTGCACCAACAATATCTAAACCAATAGGGCGCAAGTGACGATAAAAAGGTGGTGATGGGTGGATGAATGGGAAAGAAAGATTCGCTAGCGCAGTATTGATAATAACTCTGGCCATCGGCGTAGCTGCCGATGTCTTTGATCAGAAAGGGACGGATGATTCTGTCTCCGGGCATGGCGGCGTGTGCGCTGTCGATTCCTGTGCCGGTCCGGCACCGGTGTACAGGAGGTTGGACATCAATGTCGCGACCGAGGATCAGCTCGTGATTCTGCCGGGGATCGGGCCGAAGAAGGCCAGGGCGATCGTCGACTGGCGAGACAGTAACGGGCCCTTCAAGAACGTAGATGAACTCACGAGCGTTCACGGGATCGGGCCGAAGACGCTTGAGGGATTGAGGCAATATGTCTTCGCAGACGGGAAGGGCGAACCGGCTGGTGACTGAGTGTGATTGCCATTTGCAATGTGATTCGCAGTATGCAATGTCCGGCAGCGATGTGAGTAATGCCAGGGGGCTGACACATTTCTCGTGGTTTGATCTTTTTTGCGAAACCCTATGAGCGAGAAGCAACCTTTGGCAGCGGCCGGACTGGTACGAGTATTGCAGTATGAGCCTTTGAGGATTCTTATGCGGGAAAGCAATTGGGGGCTGATGAACTGCCATGGTTGTTAGGACGGATATTCCCGACAAGCTAGCCAGTCTGGGCGTTCTCACGCATGATGACGTCGCGGCGGTCACGAAGGAGGCGGAAGCCGCCGGAGTGTCCTTCCAGAAGGCGCTGGTGAGACTGGGCATTTTCTCCGAGGACAGGCTCCTCGAGTTCCTGACCCACATCTACAGCGTGGAAGCCGTCAACCCTGTCAACGTCGAGGTTCCGGCACAGATACTCAAGCTCATTCCCGCAGACATCGCGGCCAAGTACAACGTGGTGCCCGTATACAAGCATGGCCGTACGCTCGCTCTCGCGATGATCGACCCCACCGACATGCATGCCATCAACGACCTTAAGTTCATCACCGGTCTTGAGATTCAGCCGATGGTGGCGACCGAATCCTCGCTTGCCGCGGCCATAGAGATGTTCTACCAGGCGCAGGATGACCTCGAGGACATGGTCAAGGGCCTGGGCGATGAGGACCTCGAGCTGATTGATGATCAGGAGGACGAGGATGAGGGCCTAGATGAGGCGGAACAGGCGCCGGTCATCAAGTTCGTGAACTCCATGATTGCCGACGCCGTGCGCAAGCTCGCCAGCGATATCCATATAGAGCCCGCCGAGAAGTTCTTCCGGGTGAGGTTCAGAGTCGACGGTACCCTTCATGAGGTGATCAAGCAGCCCGCCAAGATGAAGAACGCAATCATCTCAAGAGTCAAGATCATGTCGGAGCTCGACATAGCGGAGAAACGGCTTCCGCAGGACGGCAGGATCAAGATCAGGCTGGAGAACAAGACCATCGACATCCGTGTTTCCAGTTTGCCGACTGTCTACGGTGAAAAGATCGTAATGAGGATCCTGGACAAGGGGAATCTCACGCTGGATCTCGACCGTTTCGGATTCCAGGAGAATGCCCTCAAACACTTCATCGAGGCAATCGAGGCTCCCTATGGCATGGTGCTGGTAACCGGACCCACCGGAAGCGGAAAGACCACCACGCTCTATTCCGCTCTCAACAGGATTAATAAGTGCGACGTTAATATCATGACCGCCGAGGATCCCGTGGAGTACAACCTGGACGGGATCAACCAGGTCCAGATGCACGATTCGATAGGGCTGACCTTCGCCAGATGCCTGCGCTCATTCCTCAGGCAGGACCCGAATATCATCATGGTCGGCGAGATCCGTGACTCGGAGACAGGCTCGATCGCGGTCAAGGCGGCACTCACGGGCCACCTGGTGCTGTCTACAGTTCACACCAACGATGCCCCGAGCACGGTGGACCGGCTTATCGACATGGGTATCCAGCCGTTCCTGGTAGCCGCATCGGTCAACCTGGTGCTGGCGCAGCGGCTGGTCCGGAAGATATGCGGCAAGTGCAAGGGACCCGTGGACGTCCACCCGGAGGCTTTCGCGGAGCTGGGCATAAGGGAGGCCGAGGGCAAGGCGCTGACCTTCTACAAAGGTCGCGGCTGCTCGGCATGCAATAGCACCGGCTACTCGGGCCGGCAGGTACTTTTCGAGGTGATGCCCGTAACGCCCGAGATCCGGTCGATGATTCTCGAAAGGCAGGCGAGCGACAAGATCAAGAAACAAGCCGTGGCGCATGGCATGCTTACCCTGCGGCAGGATGCTCTCCTTAAGCTGAGGGCGGGCATCACCACGGTTGAAGAGGTATTGAGAGAAACCGCAAAGGACGAATAGCCAGAGTTGGAGGGATCTAAGATGGTTGTGTTGCGTACCCTTCTCGAGCAGATGGTAAAGCTGAGGGCGTCGGATCTGCACATAACGGCAGGTCTGCCGGCCCAGTTCCGGATTGATGGTGTAATCACCTCTTCAGATACCGAGGTACTCACTCCGGAACTGACCAAGCAGGTCATCTACAGCATTCTCAATGAGGAGCAGCGGAAGCGATTCGAGATAGACCGGGAGCTGGATTTCTCATTCGGCATCAAGGGTCTGAGCAGGTTCAGGGCGAACGTCTTCCTGCAAAGAGGGGTGACGACCGGGGCCATAAGAACGATTCCGTTCGAGATCCTCTCCTTCGAAGAACTGGGCGTGCCGCCGGTGATCAATGACCTTTCATCCAGGCAAAACGGGTTGATTCTGATCACGGGACCCACCGGATGCGGAAAGTCAACCACTCTGGCCTCCATCATCGACAAGATCAACACCGAGCGCAAGTGCCACATCGTCACCATTGAGGACCCGATAGAGTACGTTCACCAGCACAAGAACTCGATCGTGAACCAGAGGGAGGTGAGGGCCGATACTCACTCCTTCGTCAATGCGCTTAAGTATGTCCTCAGGCAGGACCCGGACGTGATCCTCGTGGGTGAGATGAGGGACCTCGAGACCATAGGGGCGGCGCTGACGATAGCGGAGACGGGGCATCTTACGCTCGCAACGCTCCACACCAATTCAACCTACGAGAGCATCAACAGGATCGTCGATGTGTTTCCCGAACACCAGCAGGGGCAGGTGCTCTCGCAGTTGGCATTCGTATTGCAGGGAGTGGTCACCCAGCAGTTGATACCCCGGCTCGGGGCCGTCGGCAGGGCGCTTGCCGCGGAGGTGCTGGTATGCACTCCTGCGATAAACGCCCTGATCAGGGAGAAGAAGATCCACCAGATTTACTCGCTGATGCAGGCCGGACAGAAACACGGCATGCAGACCATGAACCAGTCACTGTACCGGCTTTACGTCACCAGACAGATATCTCTCGAGGACGCCATGGGCAGAAGCCCTGATCTCCAGGAGTTCGAGCAGATGCTCGCGAGGAGCAGGTCAAGGAACCTCATGGGCGATAGAGATAAAACTCTTTGCAAGTAAAGGGGGCGGTTAATCTTGGCTACTGTTTACCAGTGGAAAGGTAAGACATCGAGCGGAGAAAGTGTCTCCGGTGAAATGTCAGTTCGCACCAAGGCGGAACTGATAATGAACCTGAGGAAGAAGAAGGTCGTTGTTAGCTCGGCCAAGGAGAAAGGTAAGGGCATGGGCTTTGGCTTCCTCAAGGGAGGAGTCAGTACGAAGGATCTTGCCATTTTCACCAGGCAGTTTTCGACAATGATCAACTCGGGATTGCCCCTGGTCCAGTGTCTTGACATCCTGGCCAAGCAGGCCGAGAAGGACGGTTTCCGGAAGGTGATCAACCAGACCATGAGGGACGTGGAGTCAGGCGCAACCCTTGCGGACGCCCTTTCAAGACACCCGGCGATCTTCGGCGACCTCTTCGTCAATATGGTCGAGGCCGGAGAGGCCGGCGGTGTTCTGGACGTTATTCTCAACCGTCTGGCAACCTACATCGAGAAGATGAACACCCTGAAGCGCAAGGTCCGGAGTGCCATGGCCTATCCGCTGGTGGTGTTCTTGGTGACGGTCGCAGCTACAACCTTCATGCTGCTTTTCATCATCCCGACTTTCGCGAAGATGTATGCGGACTTCGGAAGCGATCTTCCCGCACCCACGATGATCGTGATGGCCATAAGTGACCTGATACGCACCAAGTGGTGGTTGTTGATCTCCGTGATAGTAATTGGCGCTGTGGGCTTCCGGCGGTACTACAATACCAAGAAAGGGAAGGCCACAATTGACAGGCTCTCCCTCCGTGTCCCTGTCTTCGGCCAGGTGCTTCTCAAGGCCTCGATCGCAAGATTCACCCGGACGCTCGGAACCCTGGTGAGCAGCGGTGTGCCGATACTGGAGGGCCTGGACATCACCGGCAAGGCAGCTGGAAACAGCGTGGTCAAGGATGCGGTGGCCAAGACCAAGACGAGTATCTCATCCGGCCAGACCATCGCCGCCCCCTTAAGGGAGTCGGGGGTATTTCCCCCGATGGTGGTACAGATGATCTCCGTTGGTGAGGAGACCGGCGCCCTGGACGAGATGCTTTCAAAGATCGCGGATTTCTACGATGAGGAGGTTGACGCGGCTGTAGATGCGCTGACCTCGGTGATAGAGCCCATCATGATCGTCATGATGGGCGGTGTGGTCGGCGGCATGGTTGTAGCCATGTACCTTCCGATCTTCAAGCTCGTCAGCGTGATAATGGCAGAATGAAACTACTTAACGGCAAGACAGAGGAGAGAGACCTCAGGGGCCTTTGCAGGATAATGATCATCCTGCGGGTGATATGCGTGGGCGCGGTTCTCTCCGTCGTGGTCTTCCTTACCGGGGCAGGCTTCGACATACGTGATGCGCTCCCGATCGCGGGTCTTCTCATTGTCTTGTTCCCCTTGAGCGCCGTCTGGTGGCTCATATACAAGTCGGGCTACGGGCTGGAGAAACTTGTGTACTCCCAGCTGATAGCAGACCTGGTGGTGGTGAGCGGCATAGTCTATTTCACGGGCGGCGTCCACAGCCACCTGACTTTTCTCTATCTGATCTCGATACTGCTGGCGGGGATACTCCTGTATCTCAGGGCGGCGCTTTTCGCGGCCACACTATCGACTGTGCTATTTGCGGCAGTGTCATTGATGAAGGAAGCTCACTTCGAGAGGACGATCGGCGCGACGTCGAATGAACGGGCGATCGTCTATCTGTTCCTGAACGTGATTCTCCAGGCGGGCTTCTTCTATCTGATCGCGGTGATGAGCGGGTATATCTCCGGGCGCGTGAAAGTGTTTGGCGCCAGGCTCAAGACCACCACTTCGGAGCTCGAGAAGGCAAGACTGGATACGCGCCAGATTATCGAGAGCATGAGCAGCGGACTCATAACCGTGGACTCCCACGGCGTGGTGACCGAATTCAACAGGTCAGCGTCCAGGATTCTCCGGATCGATTCCGCTCACGCCAAGGGAGACAATATCAACAGCGTCCTCGGGCAAGTCTGCCCCGATCTGTGTGG
>JAUVJV010000444.1 GCA_030592245.1 Candidatus Eiseniibacteriota bacterium | reverse complement strand
TGGGTGGGCGGGAGCGTAAGATACAGGATCTACAATGCTCTGCTTCAGGGCCAGTTTCGGCATAGTGAAGTGAGTTTCTCCCGGTCCGAGCTGAACAGTGTGATCGGGGAGGCCTGGGTCGGATTGACGGGCAGTCTCTATCGCGAACTCAGGCTGAGCGTGTTTGTCAGGGCCCGTTCGCGAGAGCTCGAGGTCGCCAGGCGGGATCCCCTGTGGGGTGGTTTCGTTCTGTCATTCGGCCAGCGGCCTTCTGCGGATTCCATTGACTAATCCCACCGCAGGTGCCAACAATATGTAGATACCCAGTGTCGACACTCCCATCGTGATTGGGGCGTGGCTCCATGCGGATGACGGAGGATACCGTTTGTCAATCTTGAGGATAGTCAATCTCTCGAGGACCTACATGAAGGGCCAGGTGGAGATCCCCGCCCTGAGGGATATCTCCTTCGATGTCGAAGACGGTGAATTCGTATCGATAGTCGGAAGGTCGGGTTCGGGCAAGTCCACGCTGCTTAACCTCGTGGGTGGGCTGGATACCCCGACTGTGGGGCAAATCTTTTTCAAGGATCGTGACCTTGCGGGCATGAAGCGCTCGGGGCTTGCCCTTCACAGGCGAAAGTCCGTCGGCATGGTGTTTCAGTCTTTCAACCTGGTGCCCCACAGGACGGCGCTTGAGAATGTGGTGTTGGCACTCACCTTCGGCGGCGTACCCCGTCGGGAGCGGAAGCCGATGGCATCCGGTCTGCTCTCCCGGGTGGGGCTCAGCCACAGGCTCGATCACCGTCCCGCCGAGCTCTCGGGCGGGGAGGCGCAGCGGGTAGCCATAGCGCGCGCCCTTGCCAATTCCCCGGAGATGCTCCTGCTTGATGAGCCGACCGGCAATCTCGACACTTCGACCGCAGGCGAGATCATCGATCTGGTGCAGGGCCTCAACAGGGACAGGGGCCTTACGGCCCTGATGGTTACTCACGAAAGGGACACCGCGGAGGCGGTCTCGAACAGGGTCATCCGGCTCCTGGATGGCCGCATCGCCGAGAGTTCCGGCCGGAGGCGAGTCCCATGAACATGATGGACATGGCCGAACTCGGGTTTGAGAACTTGAGGCGGACAAAGCTCAGAACCTTCCTTACCGTCTTGGGCGTGGTTATCGGCATCGGGGCCCTCACCTCGATGGTCTCCTTCGGAACGGGCATGCAGAAGAACATAACCGATGCCTTCAAGCAGAACGACCTCTTTACGAGTCTCTACGTGACGTCCGGGGACGTCAACCTGGGAGACGTAATGGGCGGTGACCATGAGCGCGTCATGGAAGCCCTGGCCGAAGAGCCGGCGGTCGCGCTCAATGATTCGACTCTCGATCTGATCTAGGAGATCCCCGGGGTCGAGATCGCGTTTCCGGAGATCAGGTTTCCGGTGCGAATCCAGTTAGGAGAGAAAGATACCAGGACCACGCTGCAGGCCCTGCCGGTCTCCATGGGGGCGTACCCGCCGTTTGACGATCTTCTAGCAGGCGACTTCTTCGAGGATGATACGGCCTCCGTGGCGGTGATCCGCTGGGAGACCCTGAAGGCCATGGGGATCATCGTACCCGATCCCGGCTCTCGCGCGGTGGGGGTACCCGACACTTCGGCGGACGCGACTGTGGTCCCTGCCGACTCCGTTCTGGGCATGCGGCTTGGTGTTTTCACGGCGGTACTCGACCCGTCGCAGATACGCCTCAACCCGATGCAGGCGATCCTCGGTGGCGGTGCGGGGATGTTCAGGGAAACGGTCAATGAATTCGTGGTCCGCGGGATCTTGAAGCAGCAGACCGCGTTCGCGGAGCAGCATTTCCGGGGTGGCCTCATCGTGCCGATAGGAACCGGACGCAAGCTCCCGAGACTGGGTTTCTCGACCGTCTGGGATCTCCTGGGCAGGGAGGACGGCGAGGATTCCTTTGAGATGATCTACGTGCGCGCGGAGAGCATGGGAAAGACCGGGCCGGTCCGCAAGACCATAGAGGACATGGGACTGAGTGTGGTCTCCATCGCCGACCAGCTTCAGGACATAAGGAGGGGTTTCCTCATCGTGGATTCCATACTCGGCGCCGTGGGTACGATAGCGCTTTTCGTGGCGGCCCTGGGGATCGTCAATACCATGGTGATGTCGATCCTGGAGCGTACCCGTGAGATAGGGGTGATGAAGGCCATAGGGGGAAGCGAGCACCAGATCAGAATGATATTCTTCGTCGAGGCGGCCACCATCGGTGTGATCGGCGCGGTCTTCGGTCTTCTCCTGGGCTGGGGGGTCACGCAGGTCGCAAACCTCGTGGTCAATACAAGACTGATGCCGGCCGGGGAGGCTCCGGTCAATCTCTTTTACTTCCCGGTCTGGCTGATTGTGGGTGCGGTGGCCTTCGCAATCCTGGTGAGCCTCGCGGCCGGGCTCTATCCGGCGCACCGTGCGGCGCGCGTCGATCCGGTAAGGGCCCTGAGGCACGACTAGGGTCAGGAGAATCCATGGCGCAAGAATCCGCCCGTCTTGTTCGGCAGATGAACGCATACTATGACCGTCGTGCGCCATTGCATGACACCTATATGAGTTATGGCGGCATCCAGGCGACGGAAGATCTGCTTGGGCCCATAATCCACTGGGTTGAAGGCTATGT
>JAUVJV010000188.1 GCA_030592245.1 Candidatus Eiseniibacteriota bacterium | reverse complement strand
GGGCACCACGGTAGTGGCGAAAGTGACAGCGTTGGAATGCCTTGCGTGAAGGGTGAGGAGCTGCCTGATGGAGTGAGACCTGATGAGCGGCGTGTCTCCGGATAGCACCATGACGGTTCCGCCGAACCGGGCAAGCCTGGGATAGGCCTGAAGGACCGCGTGTCCCGTACCGCGCTGGACCTCCTGAATGACCGTCTCGACGCCCAGCTTCTTCATCAAGGGCTCCACCTTCTCGCTCCGGTGGCCTACCACGGCAATCAGGTCCTTGATTCCCGCCTCCCTCGCGGCATCCATGACATGCTGGACCATGGGTTTGCCTTCTATAGGATGAAGCACCTTGGGGAGGTCCGATTTCATGCGCTTGCCCTCGCCTGCGGCAAGCACGACTCCCACCGTTCCCCGTTTCGGAACCGCGCGCCTGCGGGACTTCCTGGGGGGTACAACAGCCAGATTGTCTATAAGCCGGGTGTCGCCGACCCAGGCCGCCATCACGATGCGCGCCTCGGAGTCGATGTATCTCACCGGATCCAGTGTCGCGGGATCGACCACTGCCACATACTCCACCTTGCTGACCCCGCTCTCCACGAGGATGTCCGTCAGGCGTTCCTCGATCTTGCGGGCCCTTTGCTCGCCGCCCGCTACAAGCAGCCTCGCCATCTCCAGTGACTTATAGAGCGAGGTTGCCCTGGCCCGCTCGGATTCCGACAGGTAGGCATTGCGCGAGCTCAGCGCAAGCCCGTCCTTATCCCTCACCGTCGGCACCGCCTCGATCCCGACCTCAAGGCCCAGGTCCTCAACCATCTTCCTCACGATAATGAGCTGCTGGTAGTCCTTCTCCCCGAAGAAGGCAATATCCGGCGCAGCCGCCAGGAGGAGCTTCAGTACGACCACGCTGACCCCGTCAAAGTGGCCGGGGCGTCCGAGTCCGCACAGCCTGTCCGAGAGTCCCTCAACACTTACCCCGGTCGCAAACCCGGGGGGGTACATCTCACGGTCGCTGGGCAGGAAGATCACATCGCAGCCATGTTTCGCGAGCAGGCCCTTATCCCGGCGAAGATCCCGGGGATAACGGTCCAGGTCCTCGTTCGGACCGAACTGTTTTGAATTAACGAATATGCTTACGACTACAAGGTCGCACTGGCGGCGGCACTCATCCACCAGGGCCAGATGACCGTCGTGCAGGTATCCCATGGTGGGGACGAGGCCGATTTTCTTCTTTCCCCGGGCCCTCGCCCTATCAATCTCCTGACTCAGGATCTCTGTCTTTTTTACTGTCTTTAGCATTATCGTAGCTTTCCTCTATTGTGGGAAACTCGCCCGACTTGACATCGTGTACATAGTCTGAAAAGGCCTTGAGTATGGTGGGCCTCAAGTCGGCGTATTTCCTTACGAACTTGGGGACATGGCCTTCATAGAGACCGAGGATGTCGTGATTGACCAGCACCTGGCCATCGCAATGCGGGCCCGCTCCGATGCCGATCGTGGGGATTCCCACCTTGCCGGTAATCTCCTCGGCCAGGCTCCAGGGTATGCCCTCCAAGACTATGGCGAAGCAGCCGGCATCCTCCAGGGCGGCGGCATCATCCACGATGCCAAGGCGGCCTTCCTCCGACCGGCCCTGCACCCTGTAGCCTCCGAAGCGGCGTATGGCCTGGGGGGTGAGACCTATGTGGCCCATTACCGGAATCTTGGCATTGGTAATCGCCGCGACAGCGGATGCCACGCATCTGCCGCCCTCCAGTTTCACGGCGTCCGCCCCACCCTCCTTGATCATCCGGCCGGCGTTCTTGACGGCCTCGGATGGGGACACCTGAAAGGACATAAAAGGCATGTCCGCCACCACGAGCGCCGAGGCCCTCGCCCGGGACACCGCTCTTACATGGCAGAGCATCTCGTCCATGGTGACGGGAAGCGTGGTCTCATAACCGAGCACGACCATCGCAAGCGTGTCGCCCACCAGGATGATGTCCACACCGGCCTCATCCGCCAGCCGGGCGGTCGGGTAGTCATAGGCCGTCAGCATGGCTATCTTGCTTCCCTTACGCTTCATCCGCATGACGCCCGGTACGGTTCTCTTTTTTCGCTCCACCCTATTCCGCCCCCCCTCTGTAGTACAGTGTGCCCTTATCGTGGGTGTTGATCACAGCCATGAGCTTCGTAAGCTCCGACTCCGACCGGGGCAGGTCAAGTGAATCGGTGTTGACCATCAGCAGCGGCGTGTCCTCGTAGTGAAAGAAGAAGTGATTGTAAGCCTTGTTGAGGGTCTCTATATAGTCCTCGGGCATGTTCTTCTCGTAGGGTCTTCCCCGCCTGCGGATCCGCTCCATCAGGACGTCCGTCGATGCCTGGAGGTAGACCACGATATCGGGCCTGGCCACATCCTCCTCCAGGATCTTGACCAGGCGCTCATAAAGCGCCAGCTCGTCATCGTTCAAGTTAAGGTAGGCGAAGATCCGGTCCTTGGCGAAGATGTAATCGCTCACCACCTTCTGCTGGAAGAGACTGGTCTGGGTGAGTTCCATCTGCTGCCTGTACCGGGAGAGGAGGAAGAATATCTGGGTTTGAAAAGCATAGCCCCGCATGTCGCCGTAGAACTTCTCGAGGAACGGGTTGTCCTCAACCTCCTCTACCTGAAGCTGGGCTCCCAGCCGGCCGGAGAGCAGGGTCGCAAGCGTGGTCTTGCCAACGCCGATCACACCTTCGATAGCTATATATCCAGGCTCTGGCATTTCACTCCCTCTCCGCGAGACTCTATTCTCTCAAGGTGCTCCTGTATCCTGAGACCTGTTTGGGGATGCACCAGGTCCGGGGCTATCTCGGCAAGCGGCGCCAGGACGAACATGCGCTCACAGATGAGCGGATGCGGGATCTTCAACAACCTCTCCTTCACGATGCTGTCACCGTAAAGGAGGATATCGAGGTCGATCTCTCTCGGTCCCCACCTGAAGGAGGGCTTCCTGCCGAGACCCTTCTCCAGGTTCTTAAGCCTCTGGAGAAGCTCTCCCGGCTCGAGGTAGGTGTCCACCTCGCAGACGGCGTTCACGAAATCCTCCTGGTCTGTATACCCCCACGGATGGCAAGCATACATGCTCGAACGCCGTCGGAGAACCACATCACCCTGAGAGCCGAGACAGGCAAAGGCTCTGGCGACCATGCCCACCCTGTCATCGATGTTGCTTCCCAGGCCAAGATAACACCGCACCAAGACCCTATGCCTCCTGAATCCTATGCCTCCCGCGACTTCCTGATCTCCACGGTGACCGCCGTGACCCGGGTGGCTATCGGCAGGCTGGCCTTGCGCACCCGGACGGAGACCTCCTCGACATCGAACTTCTCCAGGAGTCTCTCCCCGATCTCCGAGGCGAGGCTCTCCAGCAGGAGGAACTCCTCCTGGCCGGCCACCTGCTCGATCAGCCTGCAGGCTTCTTCGTAGTTGACGGTCTTGTGAATATCATCCTTGGCCACGGCCCCGGACAGATCCAGCCACATGTCCACGTCTATTATGACTCTGTGGCCGACCTTGCGTTCGGCTTCATCCACGCCGTGGTGCCCGAGAACATCCACGCCCTCGATGGTTATCTTATCCAAGTCTCTCTAACCCTTCCACGCACGGCTCACTTCGTGCAGTCGCTTGCCGGCAATCTCCACCTGGTCCGTGGGACATGTGATGGATATACGGAAATAACCTTCTCCGCTCTTTCCGAACCCGATGCCCGGGGTAACCAGGATACCTGTCTCCTCGAGGAGGCTCCTGGCAAACTCCATGGATCCCTTGCCTCCCGGGACCCTCGCCCAGACATAGAGCGTAGCCGGTGACTCATGATAACCTATCCCGCAGGCTCTCAGGCCATCAAAGACGATGGCCCGCCGCCTCGCATATTCTTCTATCATCTCCCGGTGCACATCCCAGCCTTCGCGGATCACGGTCGCAGCCGCCATCAGCACTGCCCCGAACACGCCCGAGTCCACATTGGACTTAAGCGTTCTTAAGGATGCGATCATATGGCGGTTGCCCGCGACGAAACCCACCCTCCAGCCTGCCATGCTGAAGGTCTTGGAAAAGGAGTGAAACTCGACCGCCCTCTCCCTTGCTCCCGGCACCTGGAGGATGCTTGGCGCATCATAGCCGTCGAAGGCAACCTCCGAATAGGCGGCATCGTTTACGATATAGCTGCCGGTCCGGCCGGCCGCATTGATTGCCATGCTATAGAAGTCCGCGCTCGCGACGGCCGAGGTAGGGTTGTTGGGGTAGTTGAGATAGACAAGACGAGGCCTGTGCCTCTCGATGAGACCCACCTCCGGAAGGAAACCGCGGTCTTCCTTAAGCGGCATCCACTCCACCTTGCCCCCTGCGAACCAGACACCGCGCGAGTAAACGGGATAGCCGGGATCCGGTACAAGGGCCAGGTCTCCCGGATCCAGGGTGGCAAGGGGCAGAAGCGCGATGCCTTCCTTGGTTCCGATTACCGGAAAGACCTCGCATGACGGGTCGAGATCGACGCCGTAGCGTCCCTTCATCCACTCGCAGACAGATTGAGAGAAAGCTTCAATGGCACTCTCGGGGGGATAACGGTGAAGTCGCGTGTCGGCAGCGTACTTAGCCAGAGCCTCCACTGCGACCTCCGGGGCGCCCAGGTCGGGATCCCCGATCGAGAGGTCTACCACCTCCTTGCCCTCATCTTCCCTGGCCCTGCGGATGGAGGCGAGCTCCTCGAAAAGATAGGTCGGAAGCCTCTTTAGCCTCTCCGCCCTTATATCGCCTCCGCTAGGGTCTCCGGCATTGTCCCCGGGTGATGCCATCACTCGCTGTCCTTTCAGGTCTATTTCTTATCCATGAACATCTTGAAGAAATCGATCGGGATGGGAAACAGTGTGGTCGAGTTGTTCTCGGCCGCAACGTCGTTCAGGGTCTGAAGGTACCGGAGCTGAATCGCCGCCGGGAACCTGCCGATAATCTCCGCCGCCTCCGAGAGCTTCTCGGATGCCTGGAGTTCGCCGAGGGCCTTGATCACCTTGGCGCGGCGTTCACGCTCGGCCTCCGCCTGCTGGGCCATGGCCCTCTGCATCTCGCTCGGGAGATCCACGTGCTTCACCTCTACATTTGATACCTTGATTCCCCAGGGGTCGGTATGCTTGTCCAGCAACTGCTGGAGTTCGCTGTTTATCTTCTCCCGTCCGGAGAGAAGCTCATCGAGCTCGGACTCGCCGAGCACACTCCTCAGCGTGGTCTGCGCGAGCTGGGAAGTCGCGTACATATAGTCTTCCACCTCGGTGACGGCCTTACTGGGATCCATCACGCGGAAGTAGACCACCGCATTGACCTTGACCGACACATTGTCCTTGGTGATTACATCCTGAGGCGGCACATCCATCACGATCATTCTCAAGCTGACCTTCACCATACGGTCGACTATGGGGATGAGCAGGATAAGGCCCGGGCCTTTTGAGCCGATCAGCCGGCCAAGCCTGAATATGACCCCGCGCTCATACTCC
>JAUVJV010000312.1 GCA_030592245.1 Candidatus Eiseniibacteriota bacterium | reverse complement strand
GTCCGCAATGCCAGGCGCAAGATCCGGCGGGTGGAGATCGAAGCCAGGATGACCAGGGTTGGCCTCGGAGAACTTGTGGAAGAGATTGCCGTTGGCGAGGAGATGGTCAATGACGGCAAGAAGAGGATGGTCGAGGCCAATGTCCGGCTGGTGATATCTATCGCCAAGCGTTATGTCAACAGGGGCCTTGAGTTCCTCGATCTCATCCAGGAAGGTAATATCGGTCTTATGCGCGCGGTCGAGAAGTTTGATTACAAGAAGGGCTATAAGTTCTCGACCTATGCGACCTGGTGGATCAGGCAGGCCATAACGCGCGCCATCGCCGACCAGGCCAGGACCATCCGCGTGCCGGTCCATATGATCGAGGCCATCAACAAGGTCTTGCGGGCTTCGCGTCGCCTGGTACAGGAGTACGGGCGGGAGCCCTCTCCGGAGGAGATCGCCAAGACCCTGGACCTGCCGCTGGACAAGGTAAAGAGTGTCTTGAAGGCTGCCCAGGAGCCTATATCGCTCGACCGCCCCATCGGGGAGGACGAGGACTCTAACCTGGGCGATTTCATCGAGGACACTAGAGTGGTCTCCCCGGCGCAGTCGGCGGCCTTCGTCATGCTGCAGGAGCAGATGAGCAATGTGCTCTCGACGCTCACCAGGCGTGAGGAGAAGGTCATAAGGCTGCGTTTCGGCCTGGGAGACGGGTGTCCCCGTACCCTGGAGGAAGTGGGAAGTATCTTTAATGTGACGCGCGAGAGGGTGCGCCAGATCGAGGCCAAGGCCTTGAGGAAGCTTAAGCATCCGTCGAGGGCGCGTAAGTTGACGGGTTACATCGAGCTGCCTTAGTTTTAGCTTGACGGTAGACCCGTCCAATTTACTATAATCATGGTTTCAAAAAGTTTTTCCGGGCCCATAGCTCAGTTGGTTAGAGCGCCCGGCTCATAACCGGAAGGTCCTAGGTTCGAGCCCTAGTGGGCCCACCAGTCATAAGTGAATAGTATGGGCGATTAGCTCAGTGGTTGAGAGCGCCCGCCTCACACGCGGGAGGTCACTGGTTCAAATCCAGTATCGCCCACCAGAGGAACGCGATGTCGCTGAAGCGCATGGAAAAGAGGAGGAAGCTCCTCAACAGAAACGGCTTTGGTAGCCGGTTTCCGAGGCGTGTACCGCATGTCGGTACACGCCTTTCTTGTTATGGGGAAGGTCCTCACGGGGAATGCCGATGAAAGCTGAAGTCCTGGACAGGCTGGTGGATGAGTTCGCTCCGAGGAGCGCCACTTCCGGAGAGGGTTTCACACTGGGCAGCCCGGAACTGGAGGTCAGCAGGTTCTTCGTGGCCTGGAATCCGTCGCAGCTGGGTGGAATCTTCAGGAAAGGCAAGCCGGATGATGGCGCCTATGTCGCCTACATGGGCGCCGTGGACGATGAGAGGCGGAGTCTCTTCTCGGCAGGCCTTAAGGGCCTGGACGGTTTCGTAGTGAGATCGGTGGATCCCATATGGCGCTTCCACTCCTGGGGCATCGCCCACAAGATCGCCCATGACATCGGGATCGTGGAGGCGAGGCCCGTCTTGGCCGCAGGCCGCGAATCCAACTACAAGATCGTGACCTTCGTTCCCGAGGAGAAGTTGCCCAAGGTGCGTGAGTCGCTCTTCGCTCAAGGCGGAGGCAGGTACGGGCTCTATTCCAAGTGCTCCTTCTCGAGCCCCGGTACCGGCACTTTCTTAGGGGAGAAGGGATCCAAGCCGGCTTACGGGCACCCTGGCAGGTTGGAGGAAGTCAAGGAGCGGCGCCTCGAGGTGCTGGTTCCCTCTGACCGGTTGGGCAGGGCGGTGGCTGCGCTTAAGAAGGTGCATCCCTATGAGGAACCTGTGGTGGAAACCCACGAGCTGGCCGGCGGGACGGATTTCGGAGAAGGAAGGACAGGGCATGTCGATCCGCCCCTGGCCTCTTCCGAGGCTTCGAGAAAACTGGTCTCGGTCTTAGGCTCCAGGCCGGCGTATCTGTCCGGCAACTCCGAATGCAGCCGGGTGCTCATCTGGGACGGCGAGCCCGAGAGGGGTCTCAACGAGGCGATGCTCAGAGATGTCGATCTTTACATTGGTCCCGACTCAGGCGGCCTGGCGAGGCTCTTAAGGGCCTCCTGGCGGACCGAGGTCGTGGAGTTCCCCGGGTATTGTTTCCTCATGGCCGGGGCAAAGGAACTGGTATACATGGTACGCGAGAGAGCCAAACTGGAATCCTGGGGTCTCAGGACTTTCTTGCCATCGAAAGCTGGAAGGGAAGGAGTAAACACATGAGAAAAACGAAGGATCTTCTGCTGAAGCTCCAGAAGCTTGATGACGAGATCGACGCCTTGAGAGCCGACGAGGAGTCGATTCCGGAGACGAAGCAGGAGCTGGAAGAGGGACTGGAGGCGCTCGAAGAGAAAGTCCAGGAGGCAAAGGGTAAGTCCGTCGATTTTGCCAAAAAGCGCAAGGAACTCGAGATCGAGCTTGATTCGATGAATGAGAAGAAGAACAAGTTCAAGACCCAGCTCTTCCAGGTAAAAAGCAACCGGGAGTATGAAGCTCTTCAGCACGAGATTTCCGGCCTCGACGAGAAGGGCTCGGCCCTCGAGGACGAGATACTCGGGATCCTGGACCAGGCGGAGCAGGCCGCGACGATCATAAAGGAAGAGGAAGCGCGCCTGAAGGAGGAGAGTAGCAAGGCCAAGGCGGAGCAGGCGAAGCTGGATCAGGACCTGGAGAAGCTCCGCAGTGCGATCGCCATCAAGCTCGACGAGCGGACACGGATGCTGGTGGGCGTGGACAAGATCCTGCTCAAGAGATATGAGCGTATCCGGGAAAGCAAGAACGGCCTGGCGGTTACATCGGTCGAGAACGGGGCTTGCGGCGGCTGCTTCCGGCGCATACCTCCCCAGGAGATGCAGAACCTCAAGCGGGATGAACGCATCATCACATGTGAAGGCTGCGGTCGTATCATCATCTGGAAGTGGGAGTAGCCGTGGCCCGTAACTCCGGAGATCTGGCTTATGCGCTCAGGCTGCTGGCTTCGGGGCAGTCCATGGCGGTTGCCTCGAAGGAGGCAAAGTATAAATCCCGCAAGGTGCTTGCCGACCGGATCTATGACCTGGCCGAGAGGGTGGAGTCTGGAGAGGTCGGAGGTGGAAAGGCCGCCGGTGGGAAGGTCGGTGTGGGGAAGGCCGGTGCGGGGAAGACCTTGAGGGTGATAGCTTATTCCGACGGAGCATCGATCGGCAACCCGGGCGAGGCGGGCTGCGGAGCGCTGCTTATCGATCACGCTGGGCAGGTCTTGATGGAGGATTACAAATACCTGGGTAGGGCGACCAATAATGTGGCCGAGTACGAGGGGGCTATCCTTGCCTTGAAGCTCGCCTCCGAGCTGGGCGCGGGCCAGGTCGAACTCAGGGTTGACTCGGGCCTCCTGGCTAACCAGATTAAAGGTACCTACAGGGTCAAGAGCACCAGGTTGGCGCACTTGTATGAAAACCTGAAAGAAATGACGAAACTCTTTGAAGATTTTAGCATTACACAGATTGGAAGAGACGATAACAAGCAAGCAGACAGGCTTGCGAATCTGGCCATCTCATCACGCAAGAGGAGGTAAATCCGGAGCAGGCAAGATGGTCGCGCGAGGGTTAAGCCCGCGCGAGGAAAGTCCGAGCTCCATAGGGCAGGGTGCTGGGTAACGCCCAGTGGGAGTGATCCTAAGGAAAGTGCCACAGAAAACAAACCGCCGGTAATTCCGGTAAGGGTGAAACGGTGAGGTAAGAGCTCACCAGCGGCCCGGGTGACCGGGTCGGCTTGGTAAACCCCGCCCGGAGCAAGACTAAACAGGGGGGATTGAGCGCTGCCCGCGCGAGCCCCCGGGTGAGTCGCACGAGGCGCCGGGAGACCGGCGTCCCAGATAAATGGCCGTCGCCCGTTGAGCGTGAATC
>JAUVJV010000402.1 GCA_030592245.1 Candidatus Eiseniibacteriota bacterium | reverse complement strand
TCTGGCATATGGTGAGGAAGAGGTTCTTGTCCGTCGTCCTCACCAGTTTCACCAGGATACGCCACCCGGCGTCCGCATCCTTTTCGGGATGGTCGCCTCCGGTCTCATAATGACGGGCGATATCCTTGACCTGCGTGAGCGTGATGAACTGCCCGATCCTCTCAGCTATGGTTCTGAGTAATTTGGTCTCTTCCTTGAGAAACGGCCCATCGTCCGCGGCAGGCTTCTCCTCGGTATACCAAACATTGATCTGCCCCACACTCCGGTCCTGGACCTTTATCTCCGCACGCTGGACCCATGGGGTCTCCTTCATTCGCTCGGATTCATACTGATCACCGTCGACGGTTATCCTCACCACACAGACTTCCGGGTACTGCCATCCCGGTGGTATTGCAGCTATGGCGGTCAGGCATACATCCTCCAGGGTGGCGTCCGGCCTATTGACAACCTCTTCGACCCTGTAAAGGCAGGCCAGCTCCTTCTCCCTCTCCTGGAGAAAGCGAATCAGATCTCTACTCTCTCGCTCAGCCGGTTTCACGATAGATCACTCCCATACTGGTTCGGCCGTCAGCCTTAACGCACAGGGGAAAATCAAAACAGACGTGTCTCAAATACTCGGTCTCCGCAACGGCCGGCTGGCGGTTGAGGCAATCCCAGTCTATCACAAAGCGACCCGCGTGCCGGACCGAGAAGTACATGATCCGAAAGCTGGTCACATTGTGGAAGAAGTGAGACCCCTGGCTCAGGCCGAAGTCAAGGCCCGGCAGGGTCACTTCGACTATCACCTTAGCTCCGGCGATCTGACCGAACTTCACAGGAATTCCCCCCTGCGGATCTGAAGTTCCCCACCGGCCGAAGCCGATAAGCAGATACGGTTGCCTGGCCTCTACCAGCTGCTGATTGATCCCCTCAAGCTCTTCGGCCATACGGACCGTGTGATCAACATCAAAAGCCTCTGGTTTAATGTACACAACATCCCGTATCGTTTTGCTGAACCCGTTTCCCATGACATTCTCTGATGCCAGGACTACATTATCTCCCGACATCTCTTCTGGGCTTATATCCACACGCTCATCGGATACAACCATCGGCCGCAGCTGGAGGAAACCGAATCGCGCCGGCCCCGGCTTCTCACGGCCCAGGGTCATCGCGAACTCAATCTCCACCGGAGCGCCCAGGCCGTCCTCGCAAGTCTTGAGAAGCAATTTTACCAGGTCATTGACAGGCAGGATATCCGCCTTGAGCAGCGGAGCGAAATTGACTATCTTCGGACCCCGGCCATGGGCCCCCATGTCGATTCTATTGTTCTCGGGCTGGAACGTGGAAACCAGGTGGTTCAGGCTACGGTCGTATTCGGCGTCTCCGAGGTCGCACCTGATCATGTGCTCTGTCTCGTTAATCGGATCATACGCAGGGGGCCGGCCCATGTTGATCGCCCAGAATCTGGTCTGGGTCTGTTTGAGCAGGTCACCGATCGAGTTGTAGGGGGGATCAGTCTGCGGATACTCAGGTGAATAGGCCCAGGCACATCCTTCATCCACGATCGTCCGGCCCAGTCCGAGGGCAAGCTCCACAACCCCCTCCTCCGGCCTGGCATGCCCGAAAGGGTCGAAGTTATGAGAGCGGGCCACACCGGACAGGTGAGGATAGTACCTGTCACCGAATCGGGTCCCAACCACCTCCTGAATGATCACCGCCATCTTCTCATCGGTCCTGGCATGATGGGTCGACCTCATATAGCTCGCGGCGTCGGATAAGAAGGTCGATGCATACACGAGCTTGATGGCCTCGGTGAGTCTGTGAAAACGGGTGTCGGCATCCGGCTGGTTGCACGGGGTCATCTTGGTGCCATAGACACTCGCGAACGGCTCGAACATGGCATCCTCGAGCATGCTCGAGGAACGGACAGCCAGGGGGGCGTGGACTTCACGAGCCAATGCCCTGATGTCTCCCACCAGCTGCGCAGGAAGATCCGCCTTCTGGAACGCGTGGGCTATCCGATCATCCCGGGTCTCGGTGTGGATGACCTCCTCAAGGTTGTTCTGCTTAATGAAGAGGTCGAAGTAGTCCGTGGCTATGACCGTAAGCGTCGGTATCTCTACGGCCATGTCGGGCGCGAACCGGTCCATCAGGCTCGACTCGATGATTCCCTTGATATGGGCAAGTCCATGAGCCTTGCCGCCGATCGAGCCCGAGCCTATGTAGGTGAAGCTGTCGCCACCCTTAAGGAACTTGCGGTTGAACCGCGCCAGAGAACGGTGATGAGGGCTGTAACCCCTTTGAGGCATCCGGGCAACCATCTTTCCGTCTGTATGGCCACTAAAGAGGCGATGAAGTCGGCTACACCCATCCTCGGTCTTTGCAGGCCTGTGCTACTCGACTCACCGCTATGACATAAGCCGCGTCGCGCATGTATAGCTTACGCTTTCTGGCAAGTTGGCTCACGGCATCGAAGGCCGATGTCATCTTGCTGTCCAGCCTGCCGAGAACCTCATCCCTGTCCCAGTAGTGGTTCATATTGCTTTGGACCTGCTCATAGTAACTGCAGGTCACACCGCCTGCATTAGCAAGTAAGTCGGGTATCATGAATATGCCTCGTTCGGCAATAAGCTTGTCGGCCTCAGGCGTCGTAGGACCGTTAGCTCCCTCGGCGATGATCTTGACCCTGGGACGTATCTTCGCCACATTGTCCTCGGTTATCTGGTTTTCAAGAGCAGCCGGGATCAGGATGTCGACATCCTGCTCGAGCCAGGCGTCGCCGGGAAGCACATCATAGCCGGCGTCTTTGGCCTTGGCTTTATCGATCCCTCCAAAGCGGTCGGTCATTCCCAGGAGCTCCTTGAAGTCGATACCGTCAGACTTTCGGAAGCTGTATGAACACCCCTCGCTCTGGTCCCAACATGAGACGCAGATGACCTTACCAGAGATCTGCTGATAGAGCTCGATAGCATACTGGGAAACAGTCCC
>JAUVJV010000078.1 GCA_030592245.1 Candidatus Eiseniibacteriota bacterium | reverse complement strand
TAGACGCCGAGCGCCTTGAGCGGCTCGTCAAGAAGAACCTTGCGCTTGTCAATATCATAACCCTGAGCCTGCAGCAGTTCGGCGATATCGGCGTTGGTAACGGCTCCGAAGACCCTGTCATCCTCTCCGGCCTGTACCTCGGCTGTGCACGAGACCTTACCGAGTGACTTGGACAGATCCTCGGCCTCCCGCTGCATCTTGACTTCCCTGACCTGTCTCCGCCTCTCCTCCTCCTTCAGCATCTTCAGCCCGCTCGCGGTTGCAGGAAGAGCAAGTCTCCGGGGCAGAAGGTAGTTACGGGCATACCCGCCCTTAACCGTTACCTTCTCACCGCTTTTGCCAAGGTCGTTTATGTCCTCAAGCAGTATGACATCCATTGAAGACTTCCCCCTCTACTTAACCTGCTCCGCCGCGTACGGAAGCGTGCCTATGTGCCTGGCCTTCTTGATCGCCCGCGTCAGCTGTCTCTGGTGCTTGGCGCATGTCCCCGAGATCCTGCGAGGCACTATCTTGCCCCTGTCGGTGACGAAGCGCGAGATGCGACGATCATCCTTATAATCAATAAACGTATCACCGTCCACGCAGAACCTGCAGACCTTCCTGCGCCGCCTGTCCTCTCTTGCCATAACTCTTCTTACCTCCAGTACGCCTGACTAGAACGGAACTTCATCCTCCGCATCCAGTCCCGGTTCCCCATCGCTCGATTCCACGAATTCCTCCTCGGTGACCTCGGGCTTGGAAATGCGGTCAAGAAACTGGACGCGCTCCGCCACTATCTCAAGAGCGCTCCTTCGCTGGCCATCCTCGGTTTCCCAGCTCCGGCTGTGCAGCCTGCCTTCGACATAGACGGCGCTGCCTTTCTTAAGATACTCGTTAACCAGGACCGCGAGCTTGGTCCAGGCGACGGCATTAACGAATGCCACCTGCTGCTTCCACTCGCCGTCCTTCCCCTTGTAGCTCCTGCTTGATGCTATCGAAAACGACGACACCGCGGTGCCGCTCGGTGTATATCGCAGTTCAGGATCCCTGGTCAGTCTTCCAGTCAACATCACCTTGTTAACCACAGCCAGTTTAACGTCCGCCATCTCAACCCCCCTGTTGCCAGAAGCAGAACCGGACTCCGCTAGGCTTCCGCCTGCTGTTCCTCCTCAGAAGCCTGTACCACTTTCTGAACGCTGTGCACGATGATGTGCCTGATGACCTTCTCGTTGAGCTTGTATGCCCTCTCGATTTCCGAGATCGACGCAGGTTCAGACCTGAAACGTATCAGGGTGTAATAGCCTTCCTTGTGCCCTTTGATCTCGTAAGTGAGCCTTCGCTTACCCCCGGGCTCAACACTGGTAATCTCCCCGTTGAGACTGGCAATGGAATTCTCAACCTTGCCTATCTCATCCTTGATATCATCTTCCTCGAGGTTGGGATCAAGAATGAAAACAGTCTCATAATCACGCATCCTACTCCCCCTTCACTTGCCAAACCTGACCAGCACTACATCTCCATCGCTGACTACGTAGTCTTTTCCTTCGGTACGAACAAGTCCCTTGTGCTTCACCCCCGCCAGTCCTCCGCAGGAGGTGAAATCATCATAGGAGACAACCTCGGCACAGATGAATTTGTCCCGCATATCAGAGTGAATCTTCCCCGCCGCATCCCTCACATTCGTACCCCGCCTCACCGTCCACCCCCTCGTCTCCTCACCCTTGATCGTAAAGAATGTTATCACTTGAAGAAGATCATAGCAAGCTCTTACAAACCTTTTTAGGGCCTCCTCGTCAAAGCCCATTTCCTTCAACATGGCCGCACCCTCCTCGGCTGAGAGCTCGCCAATCTCGGTTTCCAGCTTCGCGGACACCGGTATGCAGGCGGCTTTTCTCTTCTCAGCCGCTTTCTCGGCGATCCCTATCCGCTCGAGTGCCTGATCCGACCGGGGTTCATCCCCGACATTGGCCACAAACAGCACCGGTTTCAGCGACAGGAGCTGAATCTCATTGAGCACCGAGGCCAGCTCGGGATCGAGCTCCTCCGGCTCGACGAACCTGCGGCCCTCGTCCAGAGTGGCCCTTACCTCACTCAGGAACTTCTCCTGTTTCCGGGCATGCTCATCCCCGGTTCGCGCTATCTTCTGGAGTTTGTCTATCCTGCGGTCGAGGGCCTGGATGTCCGAGAGAAAGAGCTCGGTCTCGACGATCTCCAGGTCCCGCTTGGGATCGACGTCACCCTCGATGTGAACCACCGAGCTGTCCTCAAAACACCTGAGGACGTGGGCTATGGCATCGACGCCCCGGATATGAGAGAGAAAGAGATTTCCCAACCCCTCTCCCTTGCTCGCCCCGCGCGCCAGACCGGCGATATCCACAAACCTGAGCACCGGATGGGTAACCTTCTCAGGCTCTACGACCGCGGCCAGGCCGTTGAGCCTCTCATCCGGCACCTCGATCATGGCGATGTTTGGCTCTATGGTACAGTACGGGTAGTTGCTCGCGTCCGCCCGTGCCCTGGCCAGGGCATTAAAAAGCGTGGACTTGCCCACATTCGCAAGCCCGACGATGCCGATCTCCATCATGGCGCCACCCGCCTCATCATTGCGCCACCCGTCTCATCATGGTTCCGCCCGCCTGTTGTAGATGTTCATGGCCGCATCCAGCCCGGAGGCGGCAATGTCCAGAACCGCCCGCCCGGCCTCTTCCTTCACCGTCCGGACACTCTCCATCTCATCCCCGGCAAATCTCGCCAGCGCGAAGTCCGCCCAGTCTGTTTCCTCGGGCAGCGGCCCCACGCCTATTCTCAGGCGCGGAAAGTCCTGCGTCCCCAGCTGGTAGATAACCGAGGACAGACCATTGTGACCGCCCTCGCTTCCGCGCTTGCGTATTCTCAGGGTCCCGAGAGGAAGGTTGAAATCGTCGCACACAACCAGAAGCTGCTCCGGTCGTGCCCCAAGACTCTCCAGAACCTGGGAAGCGGCTTTCCCGCTGGCATTGACGAAGGTCGTCGGGACTATGAAATAGAGATCCTTTTCCGGATCGTGCGCGCTGTAGAAGTCACCGCGTCCGGCCACAAGCTCGAGACCGAGCTGCCCGGCAAGGCCGCCAATGACCTCCTTGCCGACATTGTGCCGGGTATCCTCATAACGATCACCAGGGTTACCGAATCCGAAAGCCACCAACAAGTCCTACTTCTCCGCCTTCTTCTCGGTCGCCTCGGCCTTTCCCGGCTCCTCCTTCTCCTCCTCCGCGCCTTCCTCGGCAGGCTCCACCTCTTCGCCCTCTTCCTCCGCCTCGGGCTTGACCTCTTCGACGACCGTCGGGGCGACAATCGTGATCACGGTGGATTCCGGGTCCGTCAGGATCCTGGCGTTCTCCACGGTGAGGTCGCTCACCTGAACGGAGTTACCTATTTCGAGATCGTCGACGATCACCTCTACCCCGTCCGGAATGTTGACCGGCAAACACTCCACCTCGACCTCCCAGAGGATGACCTCGAGAATGCCTCCATCCGTCTTCACGCCCACGGCCTCACCCACGATCTTGATGGGTACGTTCACCGTGATCTCCTTGGTCATGGAGATATGCTGGAAGTCCGCGTGGAGAATGTCACGCCTGACGGGGTGATACTGGATGTCCCTGATGATCGCCTTGCACGAGCCCTCCTTCGCACCATCGATCTTGAGCTCGAGGATCACGTTTTCCCCGGCCGCGGTCCGTATTACCGGATAGAAGTCATTGTAGTCGACGCTGATCGGCTGAGATTCCTTCCCCTCACCGTAGAGAACGGCAGGGAATGAACCCCCACGCCTGGTCTTTCTTGCAACGCCTTTGCCTGTCTCGGTTCTGGCCGTAGCCTTAAGTTCCACAGTTGCCATTGATCATTTAACCTCACAGAAAGAGCGAGCTAACTGACTCACCGTTGTGTATCCTCCTCATGGCCTCCCCCAGAAGGTTGGCCACAGAGAGTACCCTGATTTTGTCCGCAGGCTTCTTGCCGTCTGCGGGTATCGTGTTGGTCACCACCAGTTCCTTGACGGGTGACGCTTCTATTTTCTCCAGCGCATCTCCGGACAGGACCCCGTGAGTGCAACCGACATACACATCGCGCGCACCGTGCTCCCTGAGCGCAACGGCCGCATTCACTATGGTCCCGCCTGTATCTATAAGGTCATCGATGATGACGACATGCCTTCCGTCCACGTCACCGATGATGTTGACTATCTCTGAAACATTGGGCATCGGCCGCCTCTTGTCAATAAGCGCGAAGGGTACCTTGAGTTTTTTTGCGAAAGCCCTGGCCATCCTGACACTGCCTATGTCGGGTGCGACGAGAGTGAATTCCTCCAGCCCCTTCTCCTTGATATACTCGACCATGACAGGTGCGGCGAAGAGATGATCGAGCGGGATGTCGAAAAAGCCCTGTATCTGTCCGGCATGCAGGTCCATCGTCAGGACCCGGCTGGCGCCTGCCATGGTTATGAGGTTCGCCACCAGCTTGGCGGTGATCGGAACCCTTGGCTGATCCTTGCGGTCCTGCCTGGCGTAGCCGTAATACGGGAGAACCGCGGTGATCCTGGCGGCTGAAGCTCTTGAGGCCGCATCGATCATCACCAGGAGCTCCATCAGGTTCTCGGCAGGCGGAAAGGTCGACTGCACGATGAAAACATCAACGTCCCTGATGTTCTCGTTGAACTGCACGGAAATCTCCCCGTCGGAGAACTGCCTTATTTCACAGGCTCCGAGTTCGGTACCCAGGAATTCAACTATCTGTTCCGCAAGAGCCCTGTTGGCAGTCCCGGCGAAGACTCTCATAGCTGTCGCCTACCTCCTTCTCCCATTGGGTCAACCGATTTGCCTGGCTGGGGCGGGAGGATTCGAACCTCCGATCCAGGGTCCAAAACCCTGTGTCTTGCCACTTGACGACGCCCCAAGTGATAGTCTCAAACGGTAGGACTCAGACCTTCCTCAGCGAGAGCCCTCTCATATTCTGCAAAGATCGTCTTCTCGATTTGCTCTCTGATCTCCGGCACGGTAGGAAACGCGAGATCCCGGTATTTCCCCGTCTTCTTCTTCACGTTCGGCATCTGGATGAACTTCCTGTCCCTACCCACGATGATCTTTATCCCGTTTATGACAAGGCAATCATCCAGCACTATGCTCGCGAAACCCTGGAG
This sequence comes from Candidatus Eiseniibacteriota bacterium, assembly GCA_030592245.1. Taxonomy (GTDB): domain Bacteria; phylum Arandabacterota; class Arandabacteria; order Arandabacterales; family Arandabacteraceae; genus JAUVJV01. The sequence goes on along the minus strand of JAUVJV010000078.1, from coordinate 2,880 downwards.
CTTCATCTCATCATAGGGCCTCACCCGAACCCCGGTTATCACGAAATCGGGACACTCGGTACCGAAGATCACCGGCAGCTCCGGGCTGAAGGGTTTGCCGGCCATCTGTGTTTCATAACCCTCGAGAATCACGTCTTCCAGGGCGCCTCTGGCCTCTGCGCTGATCGGATGGAACACTTCGAACACCCGACCCGTTCTCGTTTGCCGGGAAGGCATAGCAAGGTAACGCCTTCTGCCCTGCATCAATCGCATGGCCCGTAAAACAAAACAGTCGCAGAGCGTGATGCTCGCAACCGCGAGCAAGCCCTGCTTGTTGACAGGCGTGACTTTCACCGTAGTGATTTTCATACCACCCTCCCGCTAGCCGGCACTGGGTCCTGCACCCCTCAGGCACAGTCCTCACCAAACTCTCAAGGGGGAACCGCCACGCTCTCTCTTGTCAGGTACGATACTACAGTGCCAATGCCACCGCCTGCAAGCCTATTCCCGCAGGCTGCCGCATCATCTTCCTTCTCGAAAAGCCCGTATACGACCGGCCCGGTTCCTGACATCAGGGCCGCTAAGGCCCCGCACCCGAGCAGATCCTCTTTGATCCTTCCCACGGAAGGATATTTCCCGAAAACAAGGCCCTCGAAGTCATTCTTGAGAAGACCCCACAGGGAGGCAGTATCTCCCTCTCCGAGAGCACTCATAATCATACTAAAGCTGACTTTATGACTTGTCAACCCCATTTTGAGCGAACCATAAGCCCATGCGGTTGATACGCTTAAGCGCGGAATCGCAAGTAGGACGGGATGCGCCGGCAAGGGAGGAAGCCGCTCGAGCTCATCCCCCCGCCCCCGGCCTCCGGCACACCCTCCTTCAAGCAGGAATTTGACATCGGCACCCAGGCCTTCGGCCATTGCCTGAAGCGCAGCGATAGAATGACCGAGACCGAATAAGGAGTTAAGGCCAATGAGGGCCCCGGCGGCGTCGGCACTTCCTCCCCCCAGACCGGCCCCCACGGGTATGCGCTTCTCAATATCGATATGCACCCCGTGGGATGTCCCTTCCAGGATAAGCGCCGCCGCCCTCAGGGCCACGTTATCGGCGCCGGTGGGAAGGTCCGGGGCGTCCGAGGAAAGGGTGAGACCCCCGGCCGTGGGGGTGAGGGTCAAGGTGTCGTGGAGTGCGATGGAGTGAAACACGGTCTCGATGTCGTGGAAGCCATCCGGACGCTTCGCCAGGACGTTCAAGTAGAGATTGATCTTGGCATTGCACCTTATGCAAAGCGGGGTCGCCGGCGATCCGCGCGGGGTTGATAATGATCCGCTCATGGGTCAGCGGGCGTAAATCAGGAGGCCGGCCACGACTATCCAGAGAACGATATCCACGATCAAGGGTATATCCGAGAGGAGCACCTCCGACGGGCTCCCACCCCTGTTCCTTATCATCACCAGGTACATGTACCGGAAGAGTCCATAGGCGACGAAAGGCACCGTGTAGATCAGCTTGTCGGTGCCGAACTTGACCACGGTCTCACCCCAGATCGTGTAGATGGCGTAGGCTATGAGAGTCGCCGCGGCCACGGCCACGATCATGGCGTCAAGGAACTCCGCAGAATAGTCATCAAGGCTCTTCCTGTGCTGGCCTGCATTGTCCTCAAGCAGGCGAAGCTCGTGGCGCCGCTTGCTGAAGCCCAGGAAAAGCGCGAGGAAGAGCGTGCACACCAGGAGCCAGGGGGATATCAGCACGCCCGCATCCAGGTCCTTCAAAGCCTCAACACCTGCGATCGCTCTTAAGACGAAGCCGAGGGAAATGATCAGGACATCCAGCACCACCATGTGCTTGAGCCCCAGGGAGTATGCGACCTGCAAGAGCACGTATGCCAGGCTGACCCAGAGAAACGAAGTGTTGATCCGGCTTGCAAGGGCGAGTCCGATCACCGCGACCAGCAACCCCAGAACAAAGGCCTCCCTCCGGGAGACGCGGCCGCTGGCAATTGGCCTGGTCCTCTTGGATGGATGCACCTTGTCCTGGGTGTAGTCCCTCAGGTCATTGAACACGTAAATCGCACCCGACAGCAGGCAGAAGATCCCCAGCGCACCGAAGGCCCGCACGGCCATCCCGGGCTCGAAGAGATTCCGGGAGAATATCAGCCCGGCAAGCAGTACCACGTTCTTGACCCACTGCTTGGGGCGCAGGCATTCGATGTAGAGGCCTAACTTATGCATGGTCGATGTTCCTCAGGACATCGCGGACCTTGGTTACAAGCAGGTCGATTGCCACGGCATTGTGCCCTCCCTCAGGCATTATTAGGTCGGCATAACGCTTGCTCGGCTCAACGAATTGCAGATGCATCGGACGAACCGTCGAAGAGTATTGCTCGATCACGGAATCGGTGGTACGGCCTCTCTCTTTCATGTCCCGGAGGAGCCGGCGGATAAAACGCTCGTCCGAATCGGCGTCGATGTAGATCTTGATATCCAGCAGGGATCTTAGGATTTCATCCTCAAGAACCAGGATGCCCTCCAGGAGAATAATCTCCGCAGGTCCGACCGGCTTCCGGTCCTTGAGCCTGGTATGGCTGGAGTAGTCGTAGACGGGCATCTTGATGGGCTTTCGCGACATCAGGAACTTGAGATGCTCGGCAAGCAGCTCATTATCGAAAGCGGACGGGTGATCATAGTTCGCCTTCTCCCGCTCCTCAAAGGGCTCATCACCCCTGTCGCGGTAATACGAATCGTGATGTATGATGATCACGCTCTCGCCCTTGAACCTGGACTTCACCAGATGGGCGACCGTGGTCTTTCCCGAGCCTGTCCCGCCTGCAATGCCTATCAGTACGGGGTGATGCATCGTCACGACCTCGTCAGCAGAAATACACCCCCACACACCGCC
>JAUVJV010000211.1 GCA_030592245.1 Candidatus Eiseniibacteriota bacterium | reverse complement strand
GGTGGAGATGGTCACCGTCTTTATATCCATCCCGTCTATCGACCCGCCGGGGGCGCGAAGACCCCCATCACGTCCGCGGACGTTTTCATAGCGTACGTTTCCGCCCATGGAGCTGGCGTCAAGGTCTCCAACCACATTCTTCAAATAGACCGTACCTCCCATGGTCGACATCTTTCCATCCAGGTCGGCGTCGATGACTTCTATGGCTCCCCCCATGGTCGTGAGTTTCACCGTGCCTTCAACCATCTGAAGGGTCAGGCCGCCGCCCATCGTGCTTCCCGTGAACTTTCCATCCAGATCGATTATCTTAAGGCCCCCGCCCATAGACTCGAAATGGACATTGAACTTTCGCGGCACCCTGATCTCGAAATCGAGATTGCGCGCTTCTCCCTCGTGGATTTCCATGTCGGAGGTGATCATCAGGCCGTCGCGCTGCTGGAGTATCTCGACATCGTGCGAGAGACCCTTCCCGCGCTGTATGTAATGTACCTCCGCCCTGGACTTATCCCAGCCGCGGATGCTGACCCCCGCTCCCGATTTGAGATCGAAGTAGAGCGTCTGGCCCGGTGACACGTCAAAGTCATACTTTTCACCGCTGTTCTCAGCGGACGCCGCCGCGGGGAAAACCGCCGCGGGCAGGACAGCTGCCGCAAGGATAAGCGCCGTCAACAGGCGGATACCTTTCTTAGTCATGATTCCCTCCTCCATTTCGAGAATTGAATGCATCAGCTCTCACCAACCAACTCGATGGCACGATAGAGAACCGCCCGGCCGCTTTCATCCGGGGTATTTCCGATCGCGTGGCGGATCACGTCCGGGGCCACTTGCTGGCTCGCAAGAGATTCAAGTGCCAGCAGGCGGACCTGCACTGACGGGTCCCGCGAGAGGGAGACCAGCAGCGCATCCTGCACAACAGGGTCGGACGAGTGCCGCGAGAGGATGTCGAGAGACCTGAGCCGCACGGGCAGGCTGGGATCATTGAGCAATATGAATACCATGGCCTCCTTCAGTCTCTCATCCATGCTTCTCCCGGCAACTGCCATGGCCTCGAAGCGCGACCCCATGGGCGAGGGGTCGATCATTGCATACAGAAGCACCTCCCTTGACAGGGGTGAGTCCAGAGTTGTCGCGACATCGATATGCCGCGTGGCATCGAAGCTGAGCAAGACGCCGCCGTTCTGCCGGCGCACATTGACGTTTGAGTAAATGAAGGGGGAATCCCAGTATCCGTCCAGACCCCGCTCCAGGGAGGCCTGGCGGACCATCTCCTCCACCAGCATATTGTCGTCAAACTCCTGCGGGCTGGACCCCATCCGTCCCAGGAGGAAACCCAGCGCAACAAGGGCAACGGCAAAAGCCACCACATAGGCCGGTCTCAATACAGGCAGCACGGCCCAGCGCTTCCAGAACGGCTGCGCGTCTTTCCCGTGCCCCGCATGTGCTGAGAGCCTGCCGGAGCGGACACGTCCCGGCACCCCGATACGTCTTAGGACAGCCGAGCGCATCGCACCCAAGTCTCCCTCTGATGGCAGGGGAATCTCAACTGAGGTCTCGGACATCTCACGGTGCAGCTCCATCAGATTGCGGCATCCGGGACAGGACCCTGAATGGCGCTCAAGAGTTTCGAGGTCCTCCCTGGATATGTCTCCCGCAAGGTAATCCTCGATCAGGTGCTCGAATCGTGCACATTCGCTCATGTTTCCCTCCAGTGCGGCACCAATTGGTCGCGTAGCTTCCGTAGACTTCTAAAGAGAATGTTCTTGGTGGTTCCTTCGCTACATTCCAGGAGTGATGAAATCTTGCTTATCGACATCCTCTCGAAATAGCGCAGCGTGAGGGCCTTCCGCTGTCTCGGATTGAGGTGGAGCAGCGCGGTCCCGATGAGGTCACGGCTTTCCTGTTGAGAGAGATCGTTCTCCTGCCGCGCTTCAAGATCCGGTGAGTTCGCGGTCGTCAACTCGTCGTGCTCACCGTGCCGGGCGCGGCTGCGAATCCAGTTAAGACTCTCATTGTGCGTGATGCGAAGAAGCCAGCCCTTGAAGGACCCTGAACCACGGAAAGACGCTATCTTCTCATAGACCTTGACGAAGACTTCCTGGGTGACATCCAGGGCATAGTCCCGGTTGCGTGTGTAGCCGAAGCAGGTCCGATACACCAGGCCCTCATAGCTCTTCATAAGATCCTCGAAGGCTGTGACGGACCGCGCGCGTACCTCCACGATCAGTGCCCGTTCGCTTTGCTCCGCCATCTCTCTCCCGTGAGCTCACCCGGGTCGCCCGCCCGGGCAGCCAGCTCAAGACCCTCTACTTATGAAGACACCGGTTTCACCAGAAGGTTAGCATTGGATACCACATAACTGAAGAACAGTTGATCCGGCCTAGCAGAACTTACCTGGAAACCTGTGAGCTTGATCCCCCATATGAGGCTCTCCCTGATGACCGCCCCTCCACCAGGCCTGCGATAGGCTGTCCACCCGCTTCTCTGCATTGACGCTTCTCCCCTATTTGCTTAAGATTTGACAGTGGCAGATTCGACGTATTCGCTGAATATACACGCCTTCGCGAGCGGCGGGACGGCGAGCCTGCCGATTGTTCCAAGGGGTGTGCAGTCTGGCTGGCCAGGGAGAAGATGGCCGGGCTGGCAACAAGACATATGAGCAGATCCGGGATGACATAAAAGGCGGTGGCCTGTCTGAAAGCGATGGGCCGTCCGATCCGGCACGGTCGTATTAGAGGGAGGACTTGATGAAGCACCCATTATCCATGGTCGTACTTCTGGTTCTTAGCATTTTCCTGATCCACGCTGCCTGCATTGCTCAGGAAAAGGGAACTTCGCCGGCGGATACAGCAACCACTTCGGACCTCTTCAACCCGCCCCGCGTGATCACGCCCGAGGGGACAAATGATGCTGAGGCAGGCCAGGCGGCGGTGGTTGCAGCACCGGATGCGCAGGCGGAGGAGCCCGAGAAGAAACAGGGATGCGCCTCCTGTTATCAGAACCGGAACCAGAGGGGCGGCGGCGGTGGCCAGTTCGACATAGGCGTCGCCTTTCTCAACCTGAGTGACATCAATGCCCAGGTCACACAGATGGGCATCCCCGCGCTTTCGGATGAGGTCCTCATCATGGGAGGCAAGGGATACGGCAGGATCGGACACTTCATAATCGGCGGTGCGGGCTATGGCGCCACCACGGAATCAAGCGGCATACCCGACTGCTGCGCGAGATATGCCAGGCTCGACTTTGGCTATGGCGGCCTGATCCTGGGCGCCACCACCTATGGCAGCAGGCACCAGTTCATCGGGGGAGTCCTCCTGGGTGGAGGCCAGGCCAAGATCACGCGCCGGCGCAACTCCAGGGAGATCATGAGCTGGGACGATGCCTGGGATCCTTTCAAGAAGGACGGCCCGGACTCGCTGGCGACCGAGGATCTCAACATAACCTCGGAAATCACGGGTGACTTCATAGCAATCGAACCTTTCGTCTCTTTCAAATACTGGATGTGTTCGTTTATGGCATTGGACTTCTCGGCATCGTACCTGAGAGCTGAGATACGCCGGGGTCAATGGAAGCTGGACGGGGTAAGGATCCCTGACTCGCCGGAATCCAACCTGGGAGGTCCCATACTCAAGGTCGGGATCCACTTCGGGGTGTAGAAACGGGGTGTAAAGCCAATGAAGAGAAAAGCATTTTCAGCCATCGTATTGCTGACTGCGGTTCTGCTCGTGACCTCCTGCGGCGACGACGGGAGCGGGACACGCGGGCCTAATATAGCTCCCGAGACAGAAATCGTCTCCGGTCCCGACCACGGTTCAACCCAGACTTATGCCGCCACCATCACCTGGAAGGGTACCGATCCCGACGGCCGTGTCGAGGCATTCGACATCGCCTGGCACCGGGGCGTGATCTCTTGCGGCGACCTGGACTCCGTGCTCGAATGGGATCGGACGACCTACCGGGAGTCCACTTTCGCCGTGACTGCCGACATCTGTCCCGAACAGGGTATCTGCCACGAGACCAACACCTTCTGCGTAAGAGCCGTGGACAATGAGGGCGCAATAGATCCCGAGCCCGCGTTCGTCAGTTTCACAGCGACCACCATCCTGCCCAGGACCAAGATCATCTATCCCAAAAGAGCCGAGGGCCAGCTATGGATAAATCTGCCCGGCTGCCTCACCTTCCGCTGGGAAGGCACTGATGAGGACGGCGAGGTGGTCGAATACCGCCACGGCGCCAAGGGGTATTATGAATGGCCAGGAGAGGGACAGCCCCCACCCCAGGACAGCAAGTCCATGTGGAGCGCCTGGACCACCGATACCGAAGCCACGATCTACTTGAGCACGCAGGGCAGTCCGTGGAGTATTTATGTTCAGTCCAAGGACAATGCAGGAGCGGTGGAAACTTACTTCGGCGGCACGAAGAACCATATGGTGGTGGAGGTTCAGGATGAGGACAATGTGCCTTCCGTGGAAGTCTGCGCCTACCGGGGCCCGTGCTCGGGTGAGCGCACGCTGCTGGACTGCAGCTCAACCGATGACTCGTTAAGCACGGCCATCGACGTCGCCGTGGGCGACACCTTGTGCTTCGAGAGCTCTTTCGAGCGGGGCCCGTATGCCGAAGTGTTGACGCACATAGCTTACCTCATCAATGATTCCGGTATTCCCGGAGCCTGGAAGGACGCCGGGGTCAACTCGAACAAGTTCTTCCCGCCTTCAGGCCAGACCTACACCGCCCGCTCAGGCATAACCACCATCTATGTCCGGGTGAAGGATGATTACTGCGAATTCGGAAGCACCAATACGGCAATTATCATGATAAGAGGCAGTTAGCGATACGAGGCACCGCACGATAGGCTTCTCATCGCCGAGGAGTGTCCGCCAAATAGAGAGTGCCCGGGGGCCGGTTTCCACGGCTTCCCCGGGCATTTCCTCTAGCCGATCCCCGAGTTCCCGATTATCTGGAAACCAGTATACCACAGATGCTTGCAGAAGTCAATGTTTGCTTGAGCCGCAGTGC
>JAUVJV010000111.1 GCA_030592245.1 Candidatus Eiseniibacteriota bacterium | reverse complement strand
GAAACCTTCCTGAGGGCGTATAAGAGCGCTGCCCGGTATCGCCAGATCTCCAAGTTCTCGACATGGCTCTATACCATTGCGCTCAACCTGTGCAGGAACGAACTCAGGCGACGCAAGTTCAAGACTTACTCGCTCGAGGGGATGGCCGAGCGGGATGAGGACAGCAAGATCCGTGTGGACATCCCGGATGAAAAGACTCAACCGGACCTCGATATGGAACGAAAGGAAGCTGGAACCCTTGTCAGGCAGGCGGTGGAGAAGCTGCCCGAGAAGTTCAAGGCCCCGCTTGTCTTGAGGGACATCCAGGAACTAACTTATGAAGAGATCAGTGAAATCTTGAACCTCCCGGAGGGTACGGTGAAATCCCGGATCAACCGGGGAAGAATGAGGGTGAAGGAAATCCTCAAGCCCTACTACGGGAGCGAGAGCTAGAGGAGGCTCATCGTAATGAAGTGCAGTCAGGTCATCGAGAATCTGGGATCATATTGCAGGCATGAGCTCGCAGACACGCAAGCGCATGCCGTCGAAGAGCATATTGCCTCCTGTCCGCAATGCATGAAGGAACATCGGTTGATGGCCAGGGTGATGAGTGCCCTTGGCGAGCTGGAGCCAGTCGAGCCCCGTGAGGATTTCTCATTGAGGCTCTCCGAGAGGATCGACGACTGGGAGGCCCGCAAGCGGGTGTTCTGGCTGGGTGCGCTCGCGGCCTTCATTCGGAGCAACCGGCGCGTGCTTGCCACGGCTGCGACGGTATTCGTATTCTCGCTCCTTACCAGCGTCTTTGTCATTCAGCGAATGGGGCCCGGCGAGGATGCGCGGCTTGAAGAGCGGATGGCCTCTCCGGCCGGCATCACGGGTGAGAGGGGTTACACGGGTGATGTTGTTGAAGGCTTCGCAATGAGAGAGATCCCGCAGCCGGCGAGTACCACTTCCGACAGCGTGTACATGCACTATGTGACCGGAGACCGTCCGGCTTATCCCGGTGAAGAGTTCGAAGACTATGTTTACAGACCGGTCGTCAGGACCGTGTCAGGTTCCGGGCAGACCTTCTGAGGGTGAGGTGCGGCATGAAAGGACTCTGCGCATTAGCTATCGGCCTCGCGGTCCTGGTGGCTTCAGTCGCCGATGGGTCGGCTCGAAGCATCAAGGACCTGGAAGAGGACATGATCGGGCTTGTCGAGGGAGTGAGTAAGTCCATCGTCTCGGTCACCGCTCACTCGGGTCACCTTAAGGTGTCCGGCGACAAGAGCCATGTCTGCATGCAGGCCGGAGCCAAGACCGTGGGATGCGGCGTGGTGTTTGAGGAGGGCGGGCTGATCCTTACCACCGCAAGTGTGATCGGCTACGCTACAACGGTCGAGGTCAGCACGAGCGATGGCACGCGCTATCCCGGCACGGTCGTCGGCGTGGACCCGGCTTCTGACCTGGCGGTCATCAGGGCAGATACCGATCAACTCAGGCCCGCGCGCTTCGCCGATGAGGTCAGACTGCTACCGGGTTCGGTGATACTGGTCCTGGGCAATGCCTTTGGCTCGCTCCCGTCGGTCTCTCTCGGTATGGTCAGCAATATCACCTCGGGCGGGCAAGAAGAGGGCACGGGCTCCATGTTCGGGATTTCGGTTGCCATCAATCCGGGCGATATCGGCGGCCCTGTGGTCAACACCGATGGTGAGGTCATAGGGCTGGTTATCGGCAGGCTCACATTCCAGTCGCAGCCCCAGGCCGTGAGGTTGGGTGGCAAGATGCTGTTGGGCGGGGGTCTGCAGCACTCAAACATGAGTGTCGCACTGCCGGCCGCAAGAGCCCTGGGGATTGCCGCGGAGATCCTCGAGAAGGGAAGCAACAGGCGGGGGTTCCTCGGGGTGACGGTTGTAAACATCACCAGGGACATGAAGGCCGAACTGGATGAGCCTGATATCTCGGGCGTGGTGGTTATGGATGTGGTGCCGGGTAGCCCGGCTGAGTCCATCGGGATTGTGCCGGGCGATGTGATCACAGGTTTCGACTCGCGCGGCGTTGGCAGTACATCGGATCTCGGCGAGGCCGTCAGCGCCACCAAACCAGGGGACGTGGTCGCCATCTCCTTCACGAGAGAAGGCAGCGCGCTGTCCGACGGGGTGCGTGTAGGCTGGATGGTTCCCGAGTATGTGAGGCAGGCCACCCTCCAGAATTACAGGCTCAGGCCCGAGCAGGTCCGGGCCCGGATCGATAACCTCAGGGAAGAAGTGGATGTGCTCGAGGCCCAGCTCGAGGAGATCGAGAAGAAGGACTGAAGAGCGCGCCTGCGCTTCCAAGACTTGTCAACATCACACAGGCTGGTCACCTTGTCTCTTCCTAACCCCATGGCATTCCGAAATTCCTCTTGACATCCCCCGGTATGTGGGAATAGTAGAAATGTGATGCTGCAAGGTGGGAAGAAGTGAAACGTCATCTGATTGCCCTTACTATTATTCTCCTGGTTCTTCTTTGTCTCGTGTCGGCTTGCCAGCGCCGGATGATCGCGGCCTTCGGCTCCAATAGCGAGATCGTTATCGTCACTAGTCCCAGGTGCGCCGATGAGGCCGCCACCTTGAGGACCATACTCGAGCGCGAGATGCTCACCGTGCAGTATGAAAAGGCGTTCACGGTGAGGGTGATTACCTCGGGGGAAGTCAAGGCCGAGCAGAACAGAAAGAACATCATCCTCCTGGACTTTCTGGATCCTTCAAGCCCGGTCTCGGATAAGATCCTCAGCCTGGCAGGGGCTGACAAGGACGCCTTCAGGAGGGGTAGCCTGAACCACAAGGCTGTTCATGAGCGATGGGCGAGGGGGCAGGTGGTGATGCTCATCGCGGCCCCGACAGAGGATGGCCTCGGCCGGGTGCTTGCCACGGATGCCGATCGCTTTTTCTCGTTTGTCTCGGCCGAGGTCCAGGCCAGGCTGAACCGCTCGCTTTTCCACGCGGGTGAGCAGCAGGCCCTCAGTGAGCGTCTGGCCGCAGATTACGGCTGGAGCCTGCGGCTTCCCATAGGCTATGAGGTCGATGAGTCTCACGCCTCGGAGCGCGTCATAAAGATACTCAAGAAGAGGCCCGCCAGGATGATCACGGTCTACTGGGAAGGCGGCGTCTGGAACGATCGGGCGGCGAGGTGCCTGGAGCGAAAGAAGATGCTGGCCTGGGAGTTCTGGGACCAGGATGAGATCGTCGAGGAAACGGTCGATGTTCAGGAGGGAACCTTCCTGGGCCATGAGGGCACTGTCTTAAGCGGCACCTGGGAGAATAAGAAGTATACCATCGGCGGGTTCTACGTGACTTACTGCTTCACATGTGAGAAGTGCCGGCGTAACTATGTGGTCGATGCCTCGGTCTTTGCGCCGGGCCTTGAGAAGCTCCCATTGGTGAGGGAACTCAAGGCCGTCCTCACCACTTTCGAGTGCTGCGAGCAGGAGCAGGACTGACCTCTGTTTACTGTTGACACCCCAATTTGGCTCTGTTAGCTTCACACATCATAAGTGCCTCCGGAGGTTCATTCGTGAAACGTATCGAAGCAGTTTCCAGTAAAATGGCAGAGCGGGGCCTGAAGAATCTCGTGGTCTCGAATATCTATAATGTGAGGTACCTGTCGGGTTTCTCAGGCTCGACGGCCATGATGCTCATCGCCGGTCGGAAGGCCACTCTGGTCACCGATTTCCGCTACAAGGAGCAGGCTGAGAGGGAGGTTTTTCGGAGTGTTGAGGTCAGGATCGACACCAGGGAAGCCTTGAAGGCGATCTGCGAGATGGTAGGTGAGGTGAAGGGCAAGACCGGTCTCGAGGCCGGGACGCTCTCCTACAGCGCCTATGACAAGCTGAGGGCTGCGGCGGAAGAGGCCGTACCTGTCGAATCGGGAGTCTTGAGCTCGGGACTGGTCGGGGATCTCCGCAAGACCAAGGATGAAAACGAGATCGAGACCCTCAGGAAGGCGGCCAGGATCGCGGATGATGTCTTTTCAGATATAGTGAAGGAGATCCGGGCCGGCATGACCGAGGTGAGCATTGCCGCCAGGATTGACTATATGCTGAGGCTTAAGTCCAGCGAGGTGCCCGCCTTTAAGACCATTGTCGCCTCCGGCGAGCACACGTCCCTGCCGCACGCTTCACCATCGATGAGAGTGGTGAGGGACGGCGACCTGATCACCATGGACTTCGGGGCGATCTGGGACGGGTACTGCTCCGACATGACCCGCACGGTCGTTGCAGGGAAGGCCTCGGACAAGGTGAAAGAGGTCTACGGCATTGTCCTCGAGGCCCAGATGGCGGCGATCGATGGAATCAAGGCCGGTAGAGCCTGCTGCGACATTGACGCTCTTGCCCGCGACCATATCGAGGCCAAGGGCTATGGTGAGAACTTCGGCCACGGTCTCGGACATGGCCTGGGGCTGGAGGTCCACGAGGGCCCCAGGCTCTCCAAGAAGAGCGAGGAGATCCTTGCCCCGGGCATGGTCACTACCGTCGAGCCTGGAATCTACATCCCCGGCTGGGGCGGCGTGCGTATCGAGGACGACGTGGTCGTGAGGGACGGCGGGTGTGATGTTCTTACCGCAGCCTCAAAAGAACTGATGGAAGTGGGAGGATAAATATGGCAACCACCAATGACCTGAGAAACGGCATGGTGATTGAAATGGATGGAATACTGTATTCCGTGGTCGAGTTCCAGCACGTGAAGCCGGGAAAGGGTGGCGCCTTCGTACGTACCAGGATCAAGAACCTCAGCGCGGGAAGGGTGATCGATAAGACCTTCAACGCCGGCGAGAAGGTAAAGGTCGTCCGCATCGACCAGGTCAAAATGCAGTACCTTTACAGCTCGGGGGACACCTACCACTTCATGAATACTGAGACCTATGAGCAGATCGAGATCTCCTCCTCGATGGTGGAGGACATCTCGCCGCTGATGAAGGAAAACACGGTTGTGACGGTTCAGATGCGTGAGGGGCAGCCGCTTGCGATCGAGCTGCCGACCTTTGTGAATCTGGAGGTGGTCGAGACCGATCCTGGGGTCAAGGGGGACACTGTTTCCGGAGGTACCAAACCTGCCAAGCTGGAGACAGGCAAGGTTATCCAGGTGCCTCTTTTCGTTGAGCAGGGTGCCACAGTACGTGTGGATACCCGTACGGGCGATTATGTCTCGAGGGTGTAGCCATGAAGATATCTTTCCTTAAGAAACTGATTGAGATTGTCGAAACTAGTGAAATAGAGGAGCTAGAAATATCGAAATGGTGGACTAAGGTTAGAATAACCAAGTCCAGAGCAAGGACCGGTGGTGCCGAACCTCAGCGTGTGGTTGAGGCCGTCCTTGGGGACAGGGTGGCAGCTGGGAAGGCGGTTTCCGAACCGGCCCCGGTTGACGAGAATCTCCTGGAGATCAAGTCGCCGATGGTCGGGACCTTCTACAGAGCGCCCGGCCCCGGAGCCAAGCCATACGCATCGATGGGAGACGCGGTAGAGCCCGGACAGGTCGTGTGTATCATTGAGGCTATGAAGCTCATGAACGAGATCGAGTCCGAAGTCTCAGGCAAGATCGCGAAGATCCTGGTTGAGAACGAGCAGCCTGTGGAGTTCGGACAGACCCTGTTCCTGGTTTCTCCATCCTAGGAGGCTACCGTGCTCATTAAGGCGTTCCTTGAGGAGATCGTCAAGCGTAATGCGTCCGATCTTCACATCAAGGTCGGTACTTGTCCCACAATCAGAGTTGACGGCGAGCTTGAAGCGCTCGACGCCCCGCCCCCGAGCCTTGACGAGGTCGAGGCCGCTTGCGAACAGATCCTGACTCCCAGGCAGAAGAAGGAATTCGAGGCCACCTCTGAAGTGGACTTCGCTTTCGGTGTCCCGGGGCTGGCGAGGTTCCGTGCCAATTTCTTCAGGCAAAGGGGTTCGACGGCCATGGTCTTCAGGCTGATTCCCTTCGACCCGCCCAGGATCGAAGATCTCAATCTGCCGCCCGTCATAGGCGAACTTGCGCTCAAGCCCAGAGGCCTGATCCTGGTGACCGGTACGGTGGGATCGGGTAAGTCCACCAGCCTTGCCGCGATGGTCAGGGCGATAAATGACACGCAACACCGGAACATAATCACTATTGAGGACCCAATAGAGTTCTTACACAGGGACAACAAGAGCCTGATCAATCAGAGAGAAATCGGGAACGATACCAAGAGCTTCTCTGAGGCCCTGAGGCATGTCTTGAGACAGGACCCGGACGTGATCCTCATAGGTGAGATCCGTGATCAGCTCACCATGTCGATAGCCTTGACGGCCGCCAATACGGGACACCTGGTTTTGAGCACGCTCCATACGACGGACGCGCCGCAGGCCATCAACAGGGTGATCTCCTTCTTCCCGCCGCACCAGCATGAGGAGATAAGGTTTCTGCTTGCCTCCTCACTGCAGGCAATCGTATCCTTGCGGCTGGTGCCGAGGTCTGACGGTGAGGGGAGAGTGCCCGCGACCGAGATAATGATCGCGACCGAGACCGTCAAGGAGTACCTCATAGATTCGACCAAGACGCTTCTCTTGAAAGGTATCATCGAGGAGAGCGTCACCGAATACGGTATGCAAACATTTGATCAGTCATTGCTGGCATGGTATAATGAGGGCGCTATAACGCTTGAGGAGGCGATCCATCATGCCTCGAGTCCGACGGCGCTGCAGATCAAGGCGAAAGGAATCCAGTCCGGGTCAGACATTGCCTGGACACCAATGGGAGCCGAGTAAGGAACTGGAATAAGAATAAGGATGTTCAAAAAAGTCCTCATAGCTAACCGGGGAGAGATTGCTCTCCGGGTGATACGAGCCTGCCGGGAGATGGGTATCTCCACGGTAGCCGTTTACTCGGAAGCCGACCGGGACAGCCTGCATGTGAGATTCGCAGACGAGATAGTCTGCATCGGTCCGCCCAGGCCCAACGAGAGCTATCTTAATGTCCCCCGGATCATCAGCGCCGCCGAGGTGACGGGTGCGGAGGCCATCCATCCCGGATACGGTTTCCTGGCCGAGAACGGGGATTTCGCCGAGGCCTGCGAGTCTTGTGGAATTAAGTTCATCGGCCCAAGCCCCGCGGTGATCAAGAAAATGGGGGACAAGG
>JAUVJV010000318.1 GCA_030592245.1 Candidatus Eiseniibacteriota bacterium | reverse complement strand
GGTATATCAGGATGGGGTCTTTGGTCATGTCTATATTGCAGCGCTCGAACTGCCTGGTCATCGCGGGCAGGTACTTCTTGATGGTGCCCGGCCCGTGCTTCTTCTCGATAAGAGGGGAATCCAGCCAGACGCCCGTCATGCCCGTCTGCGTGGTTATGCCCTTGCCGCGCTCCGAACACTCACGGATGACGGCCGAGCTCTCCACGTCCCTGGTCTCCAGGGGATATACGAACTGCTCGCCGTCCACGTTCAGGACCTGGGCGCCCATGCCGCGAACCTTCTCCGTAACCAGGAGGCCGAGGATCTGCTCCGGGTAGGCGGAGCCGGTGGGATGATACTGAATCGTGTCCATGAAAACAAAGGGAGCGCCTGCCCTGTAGGCCATCACGAGCCCGTCGGCCGTGGCGCCGTAGTGATTGGTGGTCGGGAAGCCCTGCACATGAAGCCTTCCGGCCCCGCCCGTGGCGATCACGGTGGTCTTGGCCCGGCATACGAAGTGCTCCTCGGTTTCCATATTATAGAGCACCGCGCCGGCGCACTTGCCTTCCTTGTCTTTCAAGAGCTCTATGGCCGAGGTGAACTCCACCACCTCGATGCCCTTGTTCTGGACCTCGTCCTTCAAGGTCCTCATTATCTCGGCGCCGCTATAGTCGCGCGCCGCGTGCATGCGCTTCCGCGATGTGCCGCCGCCGTGGATGGTTATATAGGTGCCGTCCTCTTCCTTATCGAACATGGCGCCCAGGTCCTCAAGCCAGCCGATCACCTCGGGCGCGTCGAGCACGAGCGCACGCACCAGGTCGGGGGAGTTCTTATAATGGCCGCCGCCCATGGCGTCGAGGAAGTGCCTGGTCGGAGGGTCGTTCTTCTTATCGGCCGCCTGAATACCGCCCTGGGCCATCATGGTATTGGCATCGCCAAGCCTGAGCTTCGTGGTAATAAGCACCTTGGCGCCGGCCTTATGCGCGAGCAGGGCGGCCGATGCGCCGCCGCCACCACCGCCGATCACCAGCACGTCGACGTCGAAGTCGATCCTGGCCAGATCGAACGTGTCGGGATCGAGCCGGCTGTATGCCTGGAGGATCGACTCAATCTCCTTGAAAGTCTTCTCGCCCTTGCTCGGTCCCACCTTTATGTCCGTGAGCTGTCCCGGTTTATAGTCAGGATGAAACGCCTTGAGCAGCTTGGACTTCGCATCGGCATCCATCGCAGGATACTCCTGGCTGAGCCTGGCCTGCCGAGTGGCTTCTACCTTCTTGATCGATTCACGCATGTGGGCGGGATAGGGATCCACTCCCGGATCGATTGGCATGGTCCTTCCTCCTAAAATGATCAGTCGTTTATCTCTTTGGAGCCTGCGGCAACGGCATCTGCTTCGATCTCGTCTTCCGGCTCGATGTCCCTCGTGTCATAGATCTTCATAAAACTCTCAAGGGGCATCTTCATAAGTTCATCCATTTCCTTGTCGAACTTGCCCTGCTCGAGCTCGCCCAGCCTGTCGGCCACGTGCTTGGCCTTGGGCATCATGTACTTCGCGTAGAGCCTCCGCCCGAGAAGACCTATATAGTACTGCACCAGCTCGCCCGGGCACCTGCTCGCGCAGAGCCCGCACATGATGCAGTCAAAGGACATATCGGCAAGCTTGGCAATGTCGCCCCTCATCGCGGCCGCGATGTACTGCATGACCTCGATGTCCTGCGGGCATACCTTCCGGCAGGTATTGCACTGGACGCATCTCATCACTTCAGGATAGGTCTGCACCAGCGACTCAAGGTCCGGGAGAAGTTCGTCGACATCATAGATTGCCTTGTTGGCAGGATAGAAAGGTATCTGCGTGAGGTACATGCCATCTTCCACCACGGTCTGGCACGCCAGGGCGACCTTGAGTTTATAGTCGCCTTCGGTACGGTAAACCGTCCCGCACGCGCCACAGAAACCGCCACGGCACCCACATCCCCTGAGGAGCCTCATCCCGGCATACTCCAGGGCTTTCTGAATCGTGAGCCCTTCGGGTACCCGATAGCGCTTTCCCATAATATAGATGTCTACCATCGTGGTCCCGGCTGCCTCCCCGGCATTCCCGGCCTTCTCGCCCTTCACGGGAGACGCTTTCCGAGCGGCCTTGCTGCCGGCCTTTTTCGTGTCCCGTGGTTTCTTCGTTGCCATATTTACCTCACCTCTTCAAGTTTTCCCTTATTCCGGGCTCTCGAGGCTCTCTTCGAGCGTCGCCCCGACCATGCTCTCGAGTTGCTCATCGGTCAAGTTCCTCTGCTGGGCCGCACCGGTAGGACATGCGGCGCCGCAGGCGCCACAGCCTTCGCACAGCACTTCGATGACCTTGACTTTCTTGCGTTCCGTATCGAGTTCGCGCGCATTGAACGGGCATACCCCGACACACACGCCGCAACCGCTGCACATATCATCAACCACGCCGACGATCATCGGATCATGCTCCACGTGATCGCCTGCGAACAGGGCTACCACCTTGCTCGCGGCGCCGCTGGCCTGGGCCACGGCCTCGGGAATGTCCTTGGGGGCCTGGCCTGCACCGGCAAGGTAGTAGCCGGCGGTGATGCTCTCAACCGGCCTGAGCTTGGGATGCACCTCGGAGAGGAAACCATTTATGTCGCACTGGACCTTGAGGCGCCTGGTCAGATCGTCGGTACCCTCGGTCGGGATCAGGGCCGCCGCAAGAACAACCATGTCCGCCCTTATCTCGATCTTCTTGCCCGTAAGGGTATCCGCACCCCAGACCACCACATCCTTCCCGTCCTGGAAGATCTTCGAGACCTTGCCGCGCAGATAAACGGTCCCGTCCTCGTCCATTCCTCTCTGGTAGAACTCCTCATAGCCCTTTCCGCCGGCTCTCACGTCGATATAGAAAATGTAGGCCTGTCCATCGGGTACCTTGTGCTTATAGAGCATGGCGTGCTTCGCCGTATACATGCAGCATATCTTGGAGCAATAGGGCTTGCCCCGCTCGCTGTCTCTCGAGCCGGCGCACTGGACGAAGACTATCTCTTTGGGGATCTTGCCGTCCGAAGGCCTCTTGACCACACCCTCGGTGGGTCCTGAGGCGGAGAGCAGCCGCTCGAAGTGAAGCCCGTCGATAATGTCCGGGGCGCGGCCATAACCGTATTCCTTTATCTCCTCGATCGGGAAGATGTCGAAACCGGTGGCCACAACAATCGCACCGACCTGCTCCTCGACGATCTCGGGTTCCATGTCGTAATTTATCGCCTCGGGCTCGCATGCCTTGCTGCACTTCTCGCAAGCCAGCGGGAAGAGGCCCAGGCAGGAGTCGGCATCCAGCGTGAAGATCGCCGGCACGGCCTGCGGGAATGGCGTATAGATCGCATGCCTGGAGCTTAAGCCCCGGTTGAATTCATCCGGTACCGTGACCGGGCACACATCCACGCAGTCGCCGCAGCCGGTGCAGAGCTCCTCGTCCACATAGCGGGGTTTCTTCATGATCTTGACATCGAAATTGCCGAGGAATCCCGATACCTCCAGGACCTCGCTATAGGTCATAAGCTTGATCTTGGGGTGGCGGTTTACCTCCACCATCTTGGGAGTTAAGATGCACTGCGAACAATCGAGCGTCGGGAAGGTCTCCGAGAGCTGCGCCATGTGGCCGCCGATCGCGGGATCTTTCTCGACCAAGATCACCTCATAGCCGGCATCCGCGATATCCAGAGCCGCCTGGATTCCGGTGATCCCGTCGCCGATCAACATGGCGCGCTTGGTCAAGGGCGCGGTGATGGGATCCAGGGATTCATTCAACCTTACCTTCGTGATGATGCTCCTCATGATGCGCTTGGCCTTATCGGTGGCTTCATCTCCGGGCTCGTGCACCCAGCTGCACTGCTCCC
>JAUVJV010000420.1 GCA_030592245.1 Candidatus Eiseniibacteriota bacterium | reverse complement strand
GCGGTGTCCTTGTACTTGACCAGCGCCCGCGCGTTCATGTAGCCCCACCCCGATAGGTTGGGGGTATACCTCAGGTCACTGCGCCCCCGGTAGGAGCCTATAGCCTTCCGGTGTTTGTATATCGCCACCGCATCGACAGGCGAGACGTTCTGGAGGTTCTGGAGAGTAAAGAGGCTTGCGGTGTTAATGTTGGGCGGGTCCTTTGCGAGATCGATCCAGAGATCGATCAGGCCCTCATTGCTCCCCTCCGATTTTCCCCAGCGTCTCACGTTCCGCTGGGCCACATTCATGCGCTGGGTGAAGAGATCCTCTTCCACCGGCTCGATCCTGACCAGGGGTTTCAGGGTTTCCAGGTCTCTCGCATCGATCCCCGGAACGTCCATGAGATCGTAGACGCTCTTGAAATAGGAGCGAAACTCCCTGTAGTCATAGATCGCCTGCGCATCCTGCGGTGGAAGCGGAAGCTCCATGATATCCTCAAGCGATGCCGAATTGAGATCTATGGGGAAGTCAGCCGCGGCCGCCAGAGCTGATATGAGCACCAGCCCTGCGAGCCATGCAAGCAGTATTCCCCTCATAGTCCCGACCTTTCTAGAACTTGGCCCCGATGGCCACATGATGAGTACCCGGTAAGACCGAGTGACTCGAGTACGAATAGTCAACCTCGATGGGCGCGACCCCGACCGACAGCCCGCCGGTGAGTGAATTGGGCTTGTTCTGGAACCCGAACCTCATCGCGAAGTAGTCTGTCACATCAAACTGCATACCCATGTGGACCTCCACGTCCTCGCCCCGGACACTGCGGATATCCAGCTCGGTAATGACGCCATAATAGGGTTTGTATGAAATGCCGGCGCTCAGCCACTGGGGCAGCGGCTCACTTATGACCTTGCCAACTGAGGGTTCGTTTACATTGTGGAGGAACAGCCCGATCCTGGTGCGATCCCTCAAGACGCCCAGGAAGCCGATGTCCAGCCCCACAGCAGTCTGGCTGCCCAGGTCCTGGCTGCCGGCGGGCCCGAACTCGAGTGAATAGATGTTGACCGTCCCGCCAATGTAAAGCGCGGTGTGAATGTCCTTAAGGAGCGGGGCGGCATACGCCAGGCTCAGGGTCGACTCACTGAGCAGGTCCACATTCTCGTACTCCACGCCGAAGCCCCTGTAGCTTATTCCTATGCTGTGCTGGGACTTGATCGGGAAACTGAAACCGAGAAACGTGAGACCGGTATAGCTCTGACTATTGGGCCTGAAGTAAGATGCATACAGGTTGGGTGACTCGATCTCCGACATGCACGCGGGATTGTAGAATATGGCTGCCGCATCAAACGCGTTCGCGGTCCAGGCACCGCCCATTCCTCTGGCCTTGCTGCTCACATCCATTGTGTCGAAGACATGCGCGGACGCCGCGCTCCCGAATAGGGCCAAGAACACCAGCCATAAGACCATCCACTCACGTCGCACCGGAGTATCCTCCTATTTTAATTGTACGCCGACAACGATGGGCACAGTCTCCGTACTCCTTCTGCTGGAGACAGCCTCTATAAGCTCGAGATGGCAGATATAGAGCCCGGCGGGCACCAGCTTTCCATCATTGTCCCTGCCATCCCAGGGTATGGTGTGCTCGCCCACGCTCCGCCCACTATAAAGAGTCCTGATCTTTCTTCCGCTTCCATCGAAGAGTCTCAAGATCGCTTCAGTCGATCCCGGCCCTCCAAAAGTTATGTCGAAGCCCTCCTCACCGCAGGTCGGGCAGAAGACTCGCGCCTCGACCTCGAGAAGGGCTTTCTGCGGAAACGCGTCTTCAATGATATCGATGTCCGAATCATAGCGCGGCACGAGCTCGAAGCCTTCCAGGTAGGGGCGCGTGTAGTCATACTGGAGGACCACACCCGTGACCCTCACATACATGCCTTCCACAAACTGAGTGAAGTCAATGGGCCCGAAGTTCTGGTAAACCTGGATGCCGCCCGTCCCGTCGTCGATATAGAAGTCGATGTCGGATGCGCTTATGATGGCGCCCTCGGTCTTTAAGAGCTTGCCCTCATGGTCCTCCCTGTTTATGCCGGCCGTGGTGAACACCACGGGGGTAGGCTCGGGATAGCTCGCCGAGAGGATGGTCAGGCTGGTCGGGGAGGCCATCGAGATCTCGGTCGTTGAGCCCGCCCCACTCGATGAAACATACTCCACCACCTCACCGGATACAAACACGAAGTCGCCCATCTTCGGAGCAGGCGAGGGTACGTCATAGGAAAAGACATTGACCCCGGCTCCATCGAGTCCCTGGACATAGATCGATGAATAGTCGGGCTGGAACACTCCCGGGGGCACAGTTATAAAGCCCAGGGCGCAAACCGAAGTGCCTCTCAGGGGTGAGAACCCGTCACTGTCATATGCCTGCACCTCGCACATGGTGGCACAGGAGGTGGATAAAACCGTGAAAGTGTAGGAACTCTCTGCGATCTCCACTCCGGGCAGGCTGTGGAGCCCGCTTATGTGTATTGTGTCTTTCCCGGCCGAGAGACCCTCAAAAAGAAGCAGAACCTTCTCCCCGGAAAGCGATGCCACGGCGTTGAGGGGCATCACTTCGCCTATGCTGTAATTGGATCTGGTTTCAAGTTCGTCCCTCTTCATCGGCTCGCTGAAGACTACCTCGAGCGTGCTGATCTCGAAAGAAGTGATCTCGTCGACTTCCGGTACGAGGTAGTGCTCAACATTAACCGAATCGGGTGTCGGCTTACCTGTCAATACCTCGTAGGGACAGCACGGGTTGTACTCACCCGCGACAAGCGAGTAGCCCACCGGCGGGATATAGG
>JAUVJV010000127.1 GCA_030592245.1 Candidatus Eiseniibacteriota bacterium | reverse complement strand
GGGCAGGTCCAGCACCACCTTGGAGAGAATGATGTCCGAGGCGGTTTGCTTTCCGTCAGCCAGCTCTAAGAGCAGGTCCTGATGGGCACCGGAGCAGAAGACCTCGGGCATTCCGCGGAAGATGCAGACCCGAGCTCTCTCGTCGCCCGCCAGCTCGGCCAAGCGGGCAAGGAGTTGCTCGATGAAGGCGTGGTGGAAGGAGTTTTGCCCCACCTTGTCCTGAAGTTTAAGCAGGGCGATGCCGTCCTCGACCATGGACAAGGTGACCAGAGCATTCATTTTGATCTCCGATCCGGGCGGTAGCGGTCAAACCAAGGCATCGATTCTCCTTCCAGAAAAGCCCGGATTCCGTCGATGGTTTCCCCATCGGCGAGGAGCCGGGCTGTGGTTTCGGCTCCTTTTTCCAGGGCCTGGTCTAAGTCCAGGCCGCGGAATGTCTCAGGCAGGCCCTTGAGTTCGGCAACCGCCCGGGGAGAGCAGCGCAGGCCGTGTTTGATCACCGACCGCAATGATTTTTCCAGCCCCTCGGGGTCCTCGACCCACCGGTCCACGAGCCCCCAATCCCGGGCCCGTCCTGCATCGATGTTGCCGGTAAGGCAGAGCATCCGTGTTTTTTGGAGGGTCAGTCGTCTCAGCAGGACGGGCAGCACCACCCCGGGCTGCAGCCCCAAGACCAGTTCCGGCAGGGAGAAAGTGGAGCGGGCGGTGGCGATGCAGATATCCGCCGCCGCGGCCAGGCCCACCCCGCCTCCCGCGGCTTCCCCGTCCACCACCGAAAGGACGATCCGCGCCGATGAGCACAGCCGGGCCAGGCATTCCGCGAAGGGACGGACTTCCGCCGCAAGGTCCACCCCCGCAAGGGATGTGAAAAAACTCAGGTCCATCCCCCGGCAGAAGGCGGGGTGACGTCCCTCCAAGACCAGGATCCGACAGCGGGGATCTTCTTCCGACTCTTTTAGCGCGAGGAGCAGGGTGGAGACTCCAGCGGGATCGAGGAGGACATCCCTGGTTTTTCCGTCCCCGGTTCGAGAAGGCAAGAGGCTTATCCGCCTGACGGGGGTGCCTTCACCCTGTAGTTCCACTCTCATCCTGAGGTTCAACTCCAGTCGTATTTTCGGTGGTGGTTCGAGATGTCCTTGAGGACTAATAGTTCCCGGTCCCGGTAGTGGCTTTCGAAGAGACCGCCGTTCCCTTTGATGTTCGGCCGGAAGTCGCCCTTGTCGATATGTTCGAAGCGCTGCCTCTCCGTCTCCTCGTAGGCCTCCACCGTCATGGGTTTGCGAGCGTCGAGGAGTTGCTGAAGTCGGCTGGCCGCCGCCAGTTCATGGGCAGCGGGCCCCACGACCCCGCTATAAAATTCGCCGCAGGAGCCGGAGCCGTAAGAAAAGATGCCGATCCGAGCCCCCTCGACGAGATCGTCGCAGGTATCGAGCATCCCCATCAGGGCCAGGAAAGTGCTTCCGGAATACGTGCCGCCCATCTGGGAGGCATACTTCAGTCCCGGCTTGGATTTGCGGCCGAAATGCTCCAGGGCCTCGCTCTTTTTCATGCGCCGCCACTGTCGCAGCAAGGTGCGGTGAGCCTGGAAGGTAATGCCGCCGAAGGGGATGTGGTAAATGTTTTTTTGGAAATACTCGTCAAAATCTACGGGCCCCGCCTTACTCAGGAAATGGGCGTAGGCTCCCTCCAGGGCGTCCAAGTAGCAGTAAAGACTGGTCTCCCCGTTGCCCGTCTCCACCCGGGAAGTGGGCCTGAAGGTGTCGTAGCAGTGCTTGGTCCAGAAGCCGTTGTGCTCCATTTCGAAGGAAAGGATCCGCGGGTTGTTGCTGATCAGCAGGGCCACCGCCCCAGCTCCCATGACATACTCGTAGGGCTCGTGGATGGACATGCGGCTCTGATCCGTGGTGATGACCAAGGCCTTGGCGTCGCCGTTGAGACCCGAGGCGACCCAGTGGGCCGCCATCATCACGGCCGAGGTGCCGCCGTAACAGGCATGCTTGGATTCGTAGTTGCGGCAGTTGGGCCCGATGCCCAGGAAATGTTGGGCGAAGGTACTCATCGCCTTGCCCTGGTCCACCGAGGATTCGGTGGCCACAATGAGCAGCTCGATGGAGGCGCGGTCCTCGTCGATGAGCATGGGGCGGGCGGCGTTGACCGCCATGGTCACCGGGTCCTCCCACAGGGGATTGACCGAGCGGGAGCGAACCAGGAGGTTGTCCCGGATGTCCGCCGGATCGTGGTCCCGAGCCCGGGCCAGTTCATCCATGGCCAGGTACTGTGTGCCGGGGTAAGCCCAGATCTTCTCGATGCCCACCGCTTGGGGACAGCAGCGCCTCGGGGACCCATCAAGGGGCATAGTCGAGGCCTCCTGTCACGGTGAGTTCGGCCCCGTTGACAAAGGTGGCATCTTCGGAAGCGAGGAAGGCGATGACCTTGCTCAGCTCGTCCACTTCTCCCACCCGGCGCACCGGACAGTACTTGTGCCAGAAGAATTTGCTCTCCTCGGACATCGTCTCCCGAGTCATCTCGGTGTCGAAGAATCCCGGGATCACCAGGTTGGCGGTGATCCCCTTGCGGCCGTATTCCTTGGCCAAGGACTTGGTGAGTCCGGAGAGCCCGGCCTTGGATGTGGCGTAGTTGATCTGACCGGTCGCACCGGAGGCGCTCACCGAGGAGATGTTGATAATCCGTCCGAATCGGTTGGCCAGCATGGTGGAGAGGAAGAAGCGGCATACGTAAAAGGGGCCGTGGAGATTGGTGGCCAGGACATCGTGCCATTCCTCGTCGGTCATGGAGACGGCGATGTTGTCCCGGTTGATTGCCGCGTTGTTCACCACCACGTGGACGTCCTCGAAGTCCTCCAGGATCTGCTCTCCCACGCGGTCCACTTCCGTTGGATCGCGGACATCCATGCGGTAAGCCCGGCATTTGCATCCAGGCCGAAGTTCCTGCGCTTTCTCTTCCACTTCCCGGGCTTTCTCCTTCCGGCCCAAGTAAGTGAACGCCACGTTGTGGCCTCGGCGGATGGCCTCCAGCACGATGGATGCCCCGATGCCTCGTGAGCCGCCCGTAATAAAATAGACCATATTCCAATCTCCGAAAAGAAGCGCTCTCCGCCTGGGCCCACCAGGGCCGCCTTACAGCGAGCTAGCTATCAAATTTTCTAAAGAGGGCGCAGCAATTGATGCCGCCAAAGCCAAAGGAGTTCTTCATCAGGCATTTCACCGGCTGCGCGACGGCCTCATTGGCACAGACGTTGAGATCGATATCCGGGTCCATCTTTTCGATATTGATCGAAGGATGGAGGATGCCCCGGTTCATCTGCAGCAGGGCCGCCACCGTCTCCACCACGGGTGCCGCCCAGCAAGTGTGGCCAAGCATGGACTTGGTGGCGTTGACTTTCAGCTTGTAGGCATGGTCGCCGAAGACGGTCTTGATCGAGTTGACCTCGACCCTGTCACCCAAGGCCGTGGACGTAGCGTGGGCGTTGATGTAGTCCACTTCTTCCGGTCGAACCCCGCATTTCTTCAGGACCTTGCCCATGGTGCGGGTCTGGCCCTCGTGGGAGGGAGAGGGCAGGTGGCTGCCGTCGGCTCCCGCCGATACGCCCAGGACCTCGGCGTAGATGGGGGCATTCCGCTTCAGAGCGTGTTCCAGTTCTTCCAGCACCAGCACCGCTCCTCCATGGGAGGGAATGAATCCCTCCCGGTCGATGTCGTAGGGACGGCTAGCCTGGGTGGGCCGTTCGTTGAAGCTCTGGTAGCTGATGGCACCCATGATGGCCATGGCGTGGAGGTCGATGGGCGAGAAATCCAGGGGGGCACCGGCGACCAACATGGTGTCATAATCGTGATAGCGGATCTCGTCGATGGCGTTGCGCAGGGCCAAGTTGGAGCTGGCGCAGGCTCCCCCTACGGTATAGACCGGTCCGAGAAGTCCCAGGGCTTCGCTGATGGACGCCGCCACGTCGGTATCCAGGCCGTGGAGGGACAAGAGGGGGTCGATGTACTCCGGCTCCTCGTTGAAACGGGCGATGTTCTGGAAGAGAAGGTTGTTGTGGAGGTTGTGGCCCCCCACCAGCACTCCGATTCTGGTCGGATCCTGGGAGCCATTGAGGCCAGCGTCCAGGTAGGCGTCGGCCGCACAGAGAAGGCAGATGGCGGTGGAGAAGGGGGCTTTCTTCACCAGCTTGCGCAATCGCTTGTGGGTGTCGGCTGGCAGGGTGTCTTTCATTTCCGCCAGCTGCGCCTTGGTGTCGTACTCGCTCAAGTCCCCACCCACCTTGGAGTGGATTCTCGCGGTATCCAGAAATTTCCATTTGGTGATGGCCGACTTGCCGGCCAGCAGGTTGTCGTAGAAAGTGTCCAGCTTGTCTCCGATAGCTGTGTTGATGGACATCCCGGTGACGACCACCCGCCTTGTCGTGTCATGTTTGGGCATGGTTTTGATACTCCTTATGGCGTCTTATGGCGTCCCTTCCGCCGTTTCATCAAGCAGGATAGCTTCCATGATTGCCATGGCGCAAATTTTTTCGCCCTGCATGACCTGTCCGGCGAAGATGGCCGTATAGCCGTTGTCTTCCAGTAACTTACCGAGCACTGTGAGCTTGCTTCCCGGTTTTACCTCATCCAGGAAGAGGGTGTGGTGGATTTTAAGTAGGCGCAGCCGGGGCGGCCGGTCTTCCGGCCGGGTCTCCAGCCGCCCGGTGGCGTGGAAATGCTGCAGGCAGAGGCAGAGCTGGGCCATGGTCTCCACAAGCAGGACGCCGGGATAGACCGGGTCGCCCGGAAAATGACCCGCTAAAATGGGATCATCCGGATCGACGTGGCGATGGCCCGTCACCGCCATCTCCTCTAAGTCCACCTGGCTGATACGGTCGACAAAGAGGAAAGGAGGCCGGTGGGGCAGCATCCGCTCAATGTGGCTGCGCCCCAGCTCCACCTGGCGAGTGGTCTCCCCGGAAGAAAAGAGGGGCCTTTTCCGGGCGGACTTGATCACTTTGTCAAAGGACATTCGCGCGGCCCTTTTCAGATTCGCACGTCAGCTCGGAGATCTCTTGGACCACCCCTTCCAGATGACGGCCGGTGTCCTCGCTGCTGTCGCTGTGGAATTTTCGCACGGGATGCCATTTGCGCTGCAACAGATTGGTCAGCACCTTCCGGGGGCCCACCTCCAGAAAAATCGCCTCGGGATAATTCTTGGCGATGAAATCGATGGAGTGGCGCCACAGCACCGGGTTGTGCACATGGGAGGAGAGGAGGTCCACGAAATCCTTCCCCTGGGGATTCTCCAAGGGATGGCCCAATCGATTGGGAAAATAGGGCAGTTTGGGTTCGGAGAAGGAAACCGTTTCCATGTGCTCTCGGAACTTGCGGCCCACCGGCTCGAAGGTCGAGCAGTGCATTGGGATTTTCTTTTCGATGACCACCGCGGTGGCGAAGGATTCCGCCTCCAGGATGCGAAGGGCCTCATCGAGGGCCGGTCGCTCTCCGGAGAGGACAAACTGTTGGGGCGAGTTGATGTTGACGATCTCCAGCACGCCGGCTTTTCGGGCCCGGAGGGTCACCTTCCGCAGTTCTTCGAATTCGATGGGGAAAACCGAGGCCATGGCCCCGGCAGGGCCGTGGTCGTAAGCCAATCCCCGCCGGTCCACGGTAAGAAGGGCCTCCTTGAAGTCGAGGGCACCAATATGAAGGAGATGGTTGTACTCGCCCAGGCTCAAACCCAAGGAGAGATCGGCGGATAGTCCGAGATGGGTCAGCCAATTGAGGAACATGTGGTTGGCGAGGAAGACGCCGATCTGGATATCCCGGTTACAACCGAAAATATCCGGATTGCTTTTTAGGTAATGGGCGGCCAGGTCCCGGTGCAGGATATCCGAGGCGGCGGCGAGCAACTCACCGTTGGGCTCATGGAGGTTCACCAGCTTGGATATCATGGCGGGATAGAGGGAACTCTGGCCGGGGAACATGTAAACAAGCTTCAAAGACATGACCTATCTTGTCCTTTTCACGATGGTGTCGTTGATGATCTCCAAGGCCTCGTCCAGATCGACCCGGGTATGGGCCGCGGTCACGGCGACTCGGTATCTAAGGCCGTCTTCCGGCACCGAAGGATAGTCGATGGGGGGCAGAAAGAGCCCCTTGTCGTTCATCTCGTGGCATAGCTCGTAGAGCATCTTACGGTCCGAGCCGATGATGATGGGGATGACCTGGCTGGTCGATTCGCCGAGGTTCAAGCCCAAGGCCTTGAGCTGTTCATGAAAGTAGCGGGTGTTCTCCTGGAGCTTTTGCTGGATGGAGGGGTCTTGCCGGGTGATCTCGAGGACTTTGATCAAGCCGGCCACGACCGAAGGGGGCAAGGCGCAGCTGAATCCGTAGGGATGGGAATAGTAGCGGAGATAGTCGATGATCCCCTTCTTCCCGGAGACGAATCCTCCCACACCGGCGAAGGCCTTGCTGAAGGTGGCGAAGACCAGGGCCACGCTATCTTCCACGTCCAGATGCTCGGTGATGCCGCGGCCGACCTTGCCCCAGGCCAGGATGGAATGGGCCTCGTCGATGAAGAGGCCGACCTGATGAGATTTCGCTACCTCCAGGAGGGCCGGCAGGTCGGCCATATCTCCGTCCATGGAGTAGATCCCCTCCACCACCACGATCCGCCTCCGGCCCGCTGTCTGCTTTAATACCTCGTCCAGGGAGGCGGGATTGTTGTGCTGGAAGAACTGGATCTTGGAGCGGGCGAGGTTG
>JAUVJV010000360.1 GCA_030592245.1 Candidatus Eiseniibacteriota bacterium | reverse complement strand
GCCGTACCTCCTGACTGGACGAGTCGTCTGTAAGCGGTGTGGGAAGCATTGCCACGGCCATAAGCCCTCCAAGGGAAGGCCTCGGAAGGACGGGACACGGGTTGTAACGGAGTACTACGTGTGCAACAGCTACACAGATGGGAATCGGAGTGTGTGTCCCGATTCGCTCTATAGGCGGGAGCCCCTGGAGCGTGGTGTTGTCAGCCTCGTGGGAAAGCGCGTGAATGCCATTCTTTCGAACGGTGGGATGAACGGATTACGCGCTCTGGTCGAGCGGGAACTCTCTGCAGAGATCCCAGATGTGGCTGCAGAGATTGCTGACATCACGTCCAGCCTGATCGAGGTGGACAACAGGATCGACACCTTGCTCGACAGCCTTACTCCGATCAACAAGGAATTCGTGGACAAGAAACTCGTGGGGTTGAAGGAAAGACGGGAATTGCTCGAGACGCAACTGTCTGAGCTGCAGACTATTAACCAAGAGGAGGTTGATTCCCATGCTCTTGCTGAGCAGATTATGGCCACCGTGAGCCGATTCGAGGATCTGTTCCCCTGTGGCAGTATAGAGGAGCAGAAGGAGTTCGTAGGACTGTTTGTGGACAGGATTGAGCTGGATCCAGATAACAGGGTGGGGGAGGTCTATATGAAGAAATTCCCGATGCCTGCGGAAGACATCGGGAAATCTTTTGGGTTGGTAGCGGGGGCTGGATTTGAACCAGCGACCTTTGGGTTGTGAGCTGCAAAGCCTAGTCCTTGAGGGCGATTTCGCGCAGTGGCATGCGGTAGTACTTGAACCAGCGGTCTATCTCGGCACCCGAGACCTTTCTCAATCTTTTCATCCGCCCACGTTCGCGCCACACCCTGGGGGCACCCCGGAAGGCATCAACATAGGCTTTAATCACACTCCAGATCAGGCTCCATCCGGAGTACTGCTTTGTAAACTGGCCGGCTGCGCCCTTTCTTGATAAGGCGCCATAAGCCTGAAGACAATATCGTGCGAAGCTGTGGAAGGGGCTCAAGAGAAGTTGCTTCATCGGGAAGTACTTCCAGACTATCCAGATCCTGTTCCGCTCAACGAGGTAGACTTTGCGGGGTGAATATGCCCCGGTGGTCTTTGAGTAGTGATGATAGACCACCGACCGCGGCACGAAGAGACATCCCCAGCCCGCGAGCCTTCCCCTTATGCCTATGTCTATATCGTCGCCGTAGGCAAAGTGATGCTCGTCGAACATGCCGATCTCGTCGAACATGGCTCTCCGGTAGAGTGCGGCACAACCGCTGGGAAAGAAAATGTCGGTCTCCTCATCGAACTGGCCCTCGTCGACCTCCAGCCTGCCCCTTCCCCGGTTGAGGCCGTCCGGGTACATCAAGTGACCTGCGGTATCGATGGTGTCGCGCCTGTCGAAGAGCAGTGTCTTGCTCGCGAACATGCCCACGGCCGGATGAGAATCCGCAGCACCGGCAAGCTCGGCAAGCCAGGAGGGATGGGCCTCGGTGTCATTATTGAGAAGGGCGATATACCTGCCCGCCGAAGCTTCGATGCCCTGGTTGCAGGCCCTGGCAAAACCGAGATTGGCCGGATTCTCGATGATGGTCCCCAGCCAGGGGAATTCACTCCTGACGAATGCCGCCGAGCCGTCGGTGCTCCCGTTATCGATGAGAATCACCTCGAAATCCTTGAAGCTCTGCCGCTCGAGCGAGCGAAGGCAGTCGCCGAGGAAGTCCTTCCGTTCAGGTTGGGTATCACCACGGAAACGCAAGGGTCTTGATCTGGCACCAGCGGGTTCCTCTTCTTCAGGCTGCTCGGGCTTTTGCTTGGGCACTCGTCTGTCATGAAGTAGTATAATGCACCATAGGTTATTGGCAAGGTGGAAGAGTAGATGCGTCTGAGACTTAAGGTCAGAGACCTCGATTGCATTGACTGCGCCAGGGCTCTTGAGAAGCTCGCGGGCACCATCGATGGGGTTGAAGAGGCAAGAGTCAGCTTCACGCTCTCAACCCTGGAGTTAAAGCTCCGCGACGAGACGTACAGGAAGTCGGTGATCAGGAGCCTTAAGCGAAAGGGATACGAGGCATACCCCGCCGATGAGGCTCCGGGACATGGCATGGGCGATCTCTGGAGCGCTGTGTCCAGGCGGAGATTGTTCCTTACCGTTGTCGCGGCACTCTTCCTCCTCGCAGCTCTTACGACTCACGTCTTTCACCCGGGGCACCAGGCGATACGCCTGATGCTCATTGCCGCAACCATTGCAGCCCTGCCCCTTACCCTGATGAGGGGAATCTCCGCCATCAGGGGCCTCCAGATAGACATGAACGTGCTGATGAGCATTGCCATTATAGCCGCAGCGGTAATCGGGGAATGGGCTGAGGCGGCGATGGTGGCGTTCCTGTTTTCGGTGGCTATCATCCTGGAAGCGCTTGCAATGGCCAGGACCCGCAGGGCGATAGAATCCCTGATGGAGCTCTCACCGGATACCGCTATCGTGAAACGAGACGGTGAACAACTCGAGATCACCGCGGCGGATGTCCGCCGGGGTGACATCGTCATAGTCAAGCCGGGAGAGCGAATTCCGCTGGAGGGCCGTGTGGCCTCCGGGAGGACCTCCGTGGATGAATCCCCTATAACGGGTGAACCGATGCCGGCACCCAAGGGGGAAGGATCCCGGGTATTTGCCGGAACCCTGAATGAGGAGGGATTGATTGAGGTCGAGGTGACCAAGCTTAAGGATGAAAGCACGCTTGCCAGAATCATCCACCTCATCGAGCACGTGGAGGAGACCAAGGCGCCCCTTGAGCGCTTCATCGACCGGTTTGCCCGCATTTACACACCGGTCGTCGTCGTGTCCGCCGTGCTTGTTGCCGTCGTGCCCCGCCTGATGGGGCTCGAGGGTGACTGGCTTTACCGCTCACTCGTGGTACTTATTATCGCCTGCCCGTGCGCCCTTGTGATCGCGACCCCCGTGGCGATAGTCTCGGGACTCGCATCTGCGGCCAGGCTGGGAATACTGATAAAGGGCGGGGCCCACATGGAACAGGCGGCGACAGTCAAGGCTATCGCCCTGGATAAGACGGGAACGCTTACCGAGGGAAAGCCATCCGTCTCCGCGGTGATGCCGCGGGAGGGAATACCGGAAAGCGAGCTGCTTCGCGTCGCCTCCAGCATCGAATCGGCTTCCACCCATCCGCTTGCTGGCGCAATCCTGGCCGAAAGCCGCAAGCGGGGAATACACTGGCCCGAGCCGCAGGACGTGACTGCCGTAACCGGGATGGGTATATCCGGGATTGTCGAGGGTGTCCGGTATCACCTGGCCAAGCCTGAGTTCTTTGAGAAGCCCCAGTT
>JAUVJV010000228.1 GCA_030592245.1 Candidatus Eiseniibacteriota bacterium | reverse complement strand
GGGAACAACCGCGATATCCAGCCAGCTTCCATTCACATGGTAAATCAGCAAGGGATCCTCGTTCGATGGGACCTCGGTGGTAACCTTGATATCCGGATCGAGCCTGCAGCACCGCCCGCCGAACGTAAGCGTATCCCCCTCCGGGGTGGTTCTATACTCCTCGCAGGGATACCACGGGATCTGGTACTGATAATCAAAATCTATGTCCGTCACCGTTGGTTCGTCAAACATGCCCCCGGTCGAAATGAGGTCTTCGGTCTTACCCCACCAGGGCTCATCCGGATCAAGTTCGAGATCCTCGGCAACATCCTTGGTGAACTTGAATCGGAAGTAGAAATCCAGTGACTCATCATAATGAATCTTGTCTTTCTGCTTGTAAGCCTCCGCAAAAAACTTCAGGAGGTTCTCCGGCGTGGACCGGTCATAAGGATTTATGTCTGGCCCGCCAGTATCCGAAGACGGCGAGCAGCCGAAGTACATTGTCGACACGAGTACCGCGATTATAAGAACCCCACTCCATCGTCTCATCTCTCCAACCCCCTTAAGTTGTTGCGCGAATCTCACCCTTCAATAACCCCCATGTCCCGTTCACACTATCGGGGACATCATCCAATCTGAAATCTTCCCATCTGAACATATACCAGAGGTTATCGGATGGGTCCTTTCTCAGATGGAAACGAGCTTCCCCGCTGAAGAACTTCCAGGTAGCACCCTTGGGAAGCGTCTCGAGGAAATACCCGTGGTAGACTACATATGTGGTATCTGTTTCCTCGCTGACCGTTGTATCCAGAAGCGTCAATTCAGCTCCCGCCTTGATCTGGATCCGATCGAACAGTCTGTCTGTCATAGTGGTCTCGACTATCTTATCCCAGCCCAGGTAGATGCCCGGCCCATAATGATTATTCATGAAATCCACGTCCTCCGGATCGGGCAAAAAAGCGAAATCCTCTGAGAACAAATCCGGATAGTTAGCCGAGTCCAGCCTGTAAATCACCCTGATCAGGTTGTCGATCACTACCTCCGGATCCTGGGCCATCTGTATATCCTCACCGGTCTGTCCTTCCGGCGGCGGCTGGGTATCCCGAGGTTCGAATACGCACGACGGAGTCACCAGAAAGCCCAGTATAAGCCCTATCACCACAAATCGGCCGGTGGACCTTCTCGGTTTAGAAAACATGCGTTGCCTCGAATTCGATGTTACGGAAGCTCCTGAAAGCTTCGCTCACGCGTGTCCCCTCTCTCCGGTTCTGCTCAACACTGATCGCTATCGAAGTTCTGTCACCCCACTTGTGATTGAACGAAACCTTTCCGCTTATCTCCCTTGTCGGGATCTCATAGTCAAATCTTTTGACACCTTCTTTGTACTTATAGTTCCGCTGCAATTGATAAGAGCTTCGCACGGACAGCTTTAAACTCTTGACGGGGACATACCTGAGGTTGATGGCCAGAATATTGGTCTCGCGCTCTGAGGACCTTGCATACAGCCTCTCGCCATCGATCTCGCGGTAACCGCCCTGGTCCTGAAACTTATACTGGTGGTTGACATTGACATTCAGCTTCCGGGCCAGCGGAAAGGTTACCCTGGTTCTTATGTTGGAGTTCCTCATCAGGGTGTTCCTGTTCTCACCATACTGATAGAAAACATACACGGCGGAGATGTCATAGTTCTGTGTAAGCCCGACATCGCGATAGGTCTTGATGTCATAGCTGCCGGTGACCCTGAACCTCCGGGTATTCCTGTTATTCCACGACTGGGCTGCCTCGGTGTAAACCGTCTGCTCGTCGGCAAACTCGCCTCCCAGCCTGGTTTTCACCGCCGCCACCGGCATATAGTTGACCGCCATGGTGATCTTGCTGTCAATGCGGTCCCTGTCTTTGGGATTCTTCTTCTTGTTGTCGTACATCACCGAGGTCAAGTCCGATAGCAACGTCATATTCATGTCTGCTTTTGCGCCCAGACCCTGGTTCAGTTTAAGGCTGAGAGACTTATGCACATTATCACCAGTTTCCGGTGTCTTATAGGTGTTCCTGGACTTATCCCAGGAGCCACCCAGGTTCATGGTCGCTCCCCTCCAGGACTGAATCCTGGCACTCCCGGCGAAATCGGCGGATCTGTTAGAGTTGTCGCGGTCCTCCTGCAGATCAAACAGGTTCACGTTTTCACCGAAACGCATCGACATATCCCACCTGAACCTGGGCCATATGTCAAAGGTTACACTCGCGCCCGCGCGCCGGGCCCTTCTCATCTCGGTTTCCTGCTCCAGGCGCACCGGATCGGGACGCTCCTTCTTGCGCTCATTACGCGATGCATCGACAGAGAGCTTGATGCCCGGTTGAACGTCGTAGGCTACGGTGAACGCCAGGTCATGCGCGAAGCTCTCATCGCGCGAGGAGAAGACGGTGGCGCCGCTGGAGTCCACGTCGGAATCTATGAGCGTGCTCTTGGCCGTATAGCTCACAGATGACCTCAGGCTGCTGTTGGGCATATAGGACACCGACGCGGCAAGGTCCTTTCGTGATCCGGTATTGCTAACCGACCCGTATGCGTTCCTGGTCGCGCCCGCATTCATTGAGAGATGCATGTCAACCCCAGGATAGAGGTACCTGTTAAGCTCCGCCGAGACCAATACCTCCTCCTTGCCCTTCTTCTCGTCGGGCTCCTTCTTGTCCAGGGAATACCGGAACGCAGTAACCTTGGAGTTATACCTGACCCCCAGGGCAAGCATTTCACTGAGATTGTATTTGAGCCCGGTTGTAACACCGTCATTCGAATCCGACCTGTTAAGAGTCGTGTTCTCGCGCGTGTTCAGGGCAGCGCTAAGGTTGAAACTCAGCCTCGAGGACAGCCTCTCCTTTAGCGCCAGCCTGGTTTCCCAGTTGGTGACATCCTTCCGGCGGCTGACCCTGATACTGAGGTCCGGGTGAGTGCTCCCCCAGAAGGAAAATCCCCTGGTCTCTATTGCCCGCTCGCCCTCACCATCCCTCCTGCGCCCGGGCGGGCCAGGGCCGTCCACGCCAAGACTGTCGGTCCCTTCCTCAAGAGCCTCGGCATCAAGGCTGTCCCCGGGCTCGGTCTCGAAGTCATCTTCAGGCTCCGCAGACGCGGAAATGGCCAGGATGAGAATAAGCGCGAGTGCTATTGAAAAGGTCAGAACCACCTGCCACCACCTCACCCAACAATGTCCTTTATGGCATTTGCGAGGCTTGCGAATTCCTGGATCGAAATATCCTCGGGTCTATTATTAAGTCCCACGCCCGACATGCGGCCAAGCTCGCCCATGTTTTCCGGCGTCAGCCCCGGTATCTGCCTGAGGCTACGTCTCAGGGTCTTTCGCCTCTGCCCGAACGTTGCTCTAATCGTCTGAAAGAAAAGCCCCTCGTCCCTCACATCCAGGGGAGAACGTTCGAGCCCGCTTAGCCGGACGACAGCCGACCGCACATCCGGGCGTGGGAAAAAACTCGTAGGTTTTATCACAAACAGTATCTCCGGATGAAAATGATACTGCACATAAATCGAGAGCGAAGAATAGTCCTTGGTGCCGGGCCCGGTGACCAGGCGCCTCGCGAACTCCTCTTGCACCGTGATTACAGCAATCGAGAAATGCTCGCGGCTTTCCACCAGGTGCATGAGGATCGCGCTTGTTATGTAGTAAGGAAGATTGCCAACGACCTTCCAGCGCGCAACATCCGGATATGACTTCACGATCTGGCCGAAATCGACCTTGAGAATGTTCTGCCGCAGTATGGAAGTGGCCTGAGCATCAGACGTTTCGGCTTTGAGCACGCTGGCCAGGCGCTCGTCAATCTCAACCGCCACAACCCGCCTGGCCAGCGCGGCTAGCCGATGAGTCAGCGCCCCCAGGCCGGGACCGATCTCGATTACGCCTTCATCGTCCTGAATATCCAAGCCCGCGATGATCTTCTCGGCGATATTGTCATCAGCGAGGATATGCTGCCCGAGACTCTTCCTGAGGGTGAGACCATACTTCCTTAAGGTGGCCATCTGGGACAATGTGGCAAAGGCACAAAAAAGAGGGACAGCCGCAATGAGGCTTCCCCAAATGGAAGAAGGCAGGATATGAGCTGTGACCGCTTGCCAGAGGTCCATTGTCTCACCTTTGATGTGATCGTTACAGGGCTCGCTCGAGCCCGACCTCTAACAAACTTCTCTTCAGCATCACCTACCTTTCAGTATCAGTTTGAAGTATAGCACATCAAATATGCCATGTCAAGCCTATACTGGCGCGGCTTCCAGCGTATTGGCCATATTGTGGGGAAAGTCCCTGCTGGTCAAGAATCATCCAGATGTATGCCTGCCTATAGTTCACTTATTGTGGATATTTTGCAGTTTTTGGCAGATTCTGTGGTCACGCCTGGCTGTATCGGGGTATCGTTGCTCTAGCCAGCCATCTCAGCCAGTAGTCCCCAGAACACAGCCATGCCGAACACGAACACCATGACAAGCGAAAGCACCAGGATGAGTAGCGCCAGGATGCCCTGAATCAGGAAGAAGCGGTTCACCTTCTGGATATAGTCCAGGAGCTTGACTGCCGCCCCCTTTGAGGCCATCTCGGCATCGCCGGCCGCGTGGAAGAGGATCACACCCAGCCATATTGGCAACCAGCAAATGAGCAGCCCTATACCCGTAATGGCAAGCATGACTCCATCGATGATCAGCATCACGCCCAGGAACTTCATCCAGGTCGAGCTGCTCCTCGCGGTTTCCGAGAGCTTCCTCACGAGCT
>JAUVJV010000156.1 GCA_030592245.1 Candidatus Eiseniibacteriota bacterium | reverse complement strand
GCTTCGCTCACCCGGTCTCCAGGCCCGGTGATGCCATCTTCCTGCCCGGTGCTCCCACCACCCAAAGCCGAAATGGCCTTTACTACCCGAGCCTTCGCCTTTCGGACAGCATCCTCGGATGTTGAGCGCGCATCATCGTCATAGGGAATACCCACCATCTCGATCCACTCGCGAGGCTTCCTGCCCGTCGCCAGGGCAAGCCTTGTTAGGATTCGCACCCAGGCCCTCCGGACCCGCGTGTTCTTGGTCTCACTCAGCCGGGGCACGTCACCGTCCACAAGGATGCGCTGAATTGTATGGGTTGAGGCTCCAAGCCTCCGGGCCAGAGCCTGCCTCGAAGGGCTCTCCTCATCGGCCTGCCTCAAAGCCTCCCAGATATCCCTGAACTCCTCCGGAAGTCGCTCGGGCATCCCTGGCTGGCTCATTCTCTCACCTCAGTAAGTCTCATCGTAATATCCTCGTCGTTGCAAAATCGCTTGCTGCAAGGCAGATTCTACGATCTCACCTGGCAAGCACTCCAAGATTGCAGGTTGAACGCAGCCGTGTCAACCGCTTTCTTGCAAACAGGCCACCCGTCTGGATCGGCCTCACGAACTCCCCCGACAAGACCCCATTGTGCTTCTATACTATTTTTAGCAATGATTGCAGCAAGTCAATTGATCAGCTTAGGCCGATCTGAAAGGAGAAGCATGGAATCGGGCTCGGGCGGGAGCAATGTGGTTCAGGACGCCCGGGCCGTGACGGTGGACTAGGTATCTTGCGGTGCATGAGGGCGGCCATGCGTCCCCGAGGCAGACACTTGATCCCATTTCGAGTATAGTTGTGGAGACGGCTACCGAGTCCCCTCAGCGGCGTGACCCAGGTTGCGCTCGGCGCTTCACGCCATAACCGGCTCGATGCCCGGGTATTCGACGTTGGCGGCAGGCTCGTCGCCGATAAGCACACTTTCCAGTGGGACGGGAAGGACCCGGCCGGAGATCAGCTCCCTCCGGGGATCTACTTCTGGAAGGTTCAAGTTGGAAATCAGGTCGCGACTCGTAAGGTGATCATGGCAAGGTAAGGGTGCGCCGACTATGACTGCTTTACAGAGGTGACCCTGAATGGGGCCACCCGCCGACCTGCGGACAGGCTTCACCCTGGCTCTCAAGGCACCCGGAGCTCTAACGGGCAACCCCCAAGGGTTGCCCGGTTTTCTTTGATCCTCAGGGAGACAGGGGAACCCGAGGACTTACCGGTCAGAACCTTGTTTGCCCTCAGTAGAATCACGACACTATCTGGCAGAGGAAACGGTTCAATGGACCGCCAGATGCTGTGATTAACTCACAAAGATATTGACATACGCCATCGCAATCGATATACTGTCCGTAGTACGATACTCATATCGATAGAGGAGGCGTATGGAGACCGTTACGATTTCCCCAAAATTCCAGGTAGTGATCCCCAAGGCAATACGCGAAGTTCTGGGGTTGAAACCGGGGCAGAAGGTACAAGCGATTGTCTATGGCAACAGGATAGAGCTGATCCCGGTTCGTCCCGCGAAGCAGATGCGCGGGTTTGTCCGCGGGATAGATACATCACTCCAGCGCGAGGATGACAGGGTATGAACGTGGTCGATTCCTCCGGATGGCTTGAGTTTTTTGCGGACGGCCCAAATGCGGACTTCTTTGCCAAGCCCATACAAAGTGCGAAGAACCTCATAGTCCCCACACTGAGTGTCTTTGAGGTCTTCAAGCGCATCGCGGATCAGAGAGACGAGCACGACGCCCTGCAGGCAGCCGCGGTGATGCAGCAAGGCAAGGTTGTGGACCTGACGCCACCTCTAGCACTCGACTCCGCCCGCACGAGCATAGAGAAGCGACTCCCGATGGCCGACAGCGTCATGCTGGCCACAGCCCAAGCCTTTGGGGCCGTATTCTGGACTCAGGATTCTGACTTTGCGAATATCGAGGGCGTGCAGTACGTGCCGAAGAAATGACGTTGAACTAGACTTTGCGTTGCCTTGTTGAGGACCGAGAGCTCGCGCTTCGTTCCCAGATCGCCGTTCTTCCAGAAGCGAGTGCCAAACAGAGCGGGGGATATGGCTACCGGCCGGTCGTGAGGCCCGCGCAATCACAAACGGGAGGAAGTCAGATGAGCTACTACTTCAGCGAAGTCCTTGACGCAGATTTCGAGGCTGCCATCGATAAGGTGACCGAAAGTCTCAAGCAAGAGGGTTTCGGTATCCTCACTGAGATCGATGTGAAGGCGACTCTAAAGAAAAAGATGGATCTCGATTTCCCCAGGTACAGGATACTGGGCGCCTGTAATCCTCCGTTCGCCCACAGGGCTCTGTTAGCGGAGGACAAGATCGGCCTGATGCTGCCCTGCAATGTGATTGTTCAGGAGATATCCGACGGCAAGACCGAGGTGGCAGCGATCGACCCGGTAGCATCCATGGGCGCTGTCCAGAACCCCGACCTGGAGTCCATTGGAGGCAAGGTGCGGGACAAGCTCAAGCGGGTGATCGAAAACCTGTAACCCTGGCCTCGCGAGCACAAATACAAAAGGACGGCTGACTCCGGCCGCTCTTCATGCTAAGGAAATCCTCCCTGAGTCGAAATCCTCTCGAGTTATTCCAATTCTACTATTCACCATGCTGTAGATCTTGAGCGACACCGCCTGAGCCGCCAACCACTCCCCTGCCTTTTTCCCCTTTGCTCTTTTCCATTCGCCCCCCTGCACGACTGTCCGGCGCAGGCCCGCAGGTTCAGCCCCGGCGGGGCCCGTACGTTTTTCCTTCACAGATTTGCCCCGCCTTAGTATAGTGTCCACGGACAGACGAAGGAGGTCTTTAGCCAAGTGCATCGTGGGTTTGTTTGGATGATCGACAACCCCGGAGCCTGGCAGCAGGATGGCCAGGCGATTGGAGGTGAGATGTATGACGCCTTGCTGCACTTTGAGGACCTCTCACGAAAAGTATCTCTACGCCGCGTTCTTGACTGCGATCCTGATTCATGCTGCGGCTTTTGCCCTCTGGCCGGAATATGTTCCGAAGCCCTACCGGCTGAGGGAAGTAATAATACCCAAGTTGGTGGATCTCAAACACGACATTGAGGTTCCGCCTCTACCGCCTCCTGTGAAACCACCGGTAATACCTCTCGAGATAGAACCAAGCGATGACCCCGGGGCGGACGAGACAATCGATCCCACGGTCTTCGGCCCCGATGATCCCTTGCCCGATCTTCCGGAAGAATCCGGGATACTCGACAGGTGGTTCTGGCATTTTGAAAGGGAGCCCCAGCTGGTCCGGGGAGCCCTTCCCGAATACCCCGAACTGGCACGAAAGGCCGAGGTTGAGGGAATCGTGGTAATCTACGTGGTGGTCGATGAGACCGGCCGGGTCGCCGATGCCTGGATAGCCAGCTCACAGGCCGAGATTTTCAATGATCCGGCCATAGAGGCAGCCTACAAATATATATTCGACCCTGCGCTCCAGAACGACATCCCGGTCAGGGCCACGATAAGCCTCAGCTTCAGGTTCTCACTCACTGAATAGGTGTCTCCCCTAATAGGTGAACCGGGGAATGGACTGTACCGGACCCAAGCGCCCACAAACGCATCAGACAAGTAGATGGATGTAAAGGGACAGAATAAAAGGGGGACAGACACCAAGTTCCACAGGAAATTGGTGTCTGTCCCCTTTTTATTCTACTCCAAGTTCTTCCAGTACATTGTCCGCGCCGTCCACATACCTAGCCACGAAAAGTATATAGCGGATATCCACGCTGATGGAACGGGTGATATCGTCCTGGAAGTCGAAATCCCCGGTCATCGACTCATAGGTCCCGTCGAAGAGACAGCCCACGAGCTCGCCTCTCGCATTCAATACGGGGCTGCCCGAGTTCCCGCCGGTCGAGTCATGAGTGGTCAGAAAGTTGACGGGCACGTCACCGACCGGCGGATGCACATACGGGTTGGGATCTCCCGCCGCCGCGAGCTCAAGCAGCCGGCGAGGGGCGTCGAAGGGAGCCTCTCCCGTATCCTTCCCCGGGACCTCTTTCAGCGTGGTGAAGGGCTTGCAGAATAAGCTTTCCGGCGATCTTAGCTCGCGGCCTTCCGGTGAATAACCCCTGACCACCCCATAGTTAATGCGCATTGTCCCATTGGCGTCAGAGTAGAGCGGCCGATCGGTACCCTCATCTATCACCCTGATCCACTCCGGAACCAGGCTCTGAAGTGAGCCCTCGAAGTGTTTCTCCCGTTCGAGGCGCCCTTCATTCAGTTCATACAGCCTCGCCGCGAGCTCGATAAACGGATCACCCTCGGCCATGAGATCATGGTATGAGAGGTCAAACATCCGCAGGCGCTCTTCGACCTGTCCCAGAGCGGTGTTCGCATAGAGCCCTTCCAGAAAACCCTCTATGACCCCGGTGGGATCGTCTCCCACACCACTCCCCAGGATGACCTCGAGGATCTCATCTCCGCGGCCACCGGGAAGTGCGGCGAATTCTTCGAGGAAGAGCTTAAGCAATGCACGATCGCTTCCCTCGTGATAGCCCATCTGGGAGACCCGGAGCCGCATCTTGTGATAGGGGATCTCCCGATCCATGAAGTCGGGGTGGCGCTCCAGGTCGGGCTTCTGCTTTTCAAGACTCCACTTGTAAAGCCGCGTAGCCTGGCCTGCGAGGTTGGAGCGGTAAAGCATAAAGTCGAGCAGCAGGTCCTCCATGGCGTGCATGACTTCTTCCCTGTACAGATCCCCGAACCCGTTGAGGATGGCGGCATACTGCTCTTTGGTTTCGCGCCCCACGGTACCGGCCAGGAAACTCCTCTCCTTGTCCCCCTCGGCCTCAACCAGATTGAAGGTCTCGAGACCGTCCAGCATACCCAGGTTGTTCTTAAGCCGGTTGTTGATGCCCTTGACCGTGCCGGCAACCCTCACCGCAGCCTCCGGGTCGTCCCGGGA
Source organism: Candidatus Eiseniibacteriota bacterium (assembly GCA_030592245.1). GTDB lineage: Bacteria > Arandabacterota > Arandabacteria > Arandabacterales > Arandabacteraceae > JAUVJV01. The sequence continues at coordinate 1,112 of JAUVJV010000156.1, read as the reverse complement.
TTCAGCATCGAGCACTTCCAGCATCTTCCGGTAAAGGCGGATATACTCCCGGTAGGTGAAGTCCCTGCGGTAGGCCAGCGCGGGGGAGCTCAGGTAACGATTGGTCCTGCGCGGGAAGCCGATGATCATCGAGAAGTCATCCTCGGAAAGGCCCTCCGGGGCGACCTTAAGATAAGTCTTCGGCCTGTAAGGAACGTTTTCCTCCGAGAACCCGGCGGGTTGTCCGTCCGGACCCACATATGCCCTGAGGAATGAGAAGTCACCGGTGTGGCGCGGCCACATCCAGTTATCTATGTCGCCTCCGTACTCGCCTATCGAGCGCGCGGGGATATAGACCACGCGCACGTCGGTAATCTTAAGGTAGGTATCCAACACGTACTTGCCGCCACCGAAGAAGGCATTGACCTCGCAGTACACCTTGCCACCCTCCTCGGCTTCCTGCACTATTAGCTTGGTCGCATTCTCTATCGCGGCGTGCCGCTCGACCGGAGACATCGAGGTGTCCAGCGAGGACCGCACTCTCGCGGTCACGTCCTCACTCGACAGGAGAAGATACGTGATGTAGCCGTGCGCCGGTACCTCTTCTTCCCGCCTCGAGGCCAGATACCCATCCTCTATGTAATTCTTCCCGGGAGTGCTGATCCTCTGGACGGCTCCATAGGCCACATGGTGGTTGGTTAAAATGAGACCCTCGCCAGAGACAAAGCTGCCCGTCGCCCCGACGCTCACCACAGCATTGGCAATTCCGGTACCGGAGGCGCTCCAGATCTCCTCGGGGCCAAGAGCCAGGCCTGCGGCTTGCATCTCGGCGAAGATCTCTGCAGGAATGGCGTATGGCAACCACATACCCTCCTCGCAGAAGCCAGAGGGTTGATGCGCGCCCTGGGTCAGTAACACTACAAGCGCCAGGACAACAGGGCCAAGATGGGCCTTCGCTCTCATGGGATCCCCCCGCTATAAACCGGACTGACCAACGGCATGGACTGCCTTGCTCCTGATTTCACATCGAACAGATATCACACCCGGCGCCGTCATTCAATCAAAGGGGTACGGGAAAGGGGCAATGCACCGGTCGTTGCGGCAGTCGTGCGAACAGCGGTGGGAAGAAAAAG
>JAUVJV010000159.1 GCA_030592245.1 Candidatus Eiseniibacteriota bacterium | reverse complement strand
GCAAGGACGTCCTCTACGCTGGCCACACTGCTCAAAGTGGTCTTCGCGACTCCGTCGGTGCCGGTCGCGACCGTGGTCGGGTATACCATCCCGCGGTCGGTGGAGAATGTGACGATGACGCCCGGTACAGGCTCGCCGTTCGAGTCTGTGATCTCAAGGCCGATCTCGGCCTGCGTCATGCCGTCGGCCAGCATGCTGAGTGGTGCCAGGAGTGCCCCCTCGCCCACCTGTATACTCGTGGTCTTGGGGATGGCATCTTCACCGGAGGCCGTGATATTGGCCATTCCGGTGGAGCCGGGCGCCGTGTACTTCACGGTCGCCACACCGTCTTCATTGGTAGTAGCAGAACCTGCCACGCTACCGAATTCGACCGAGAACTCGAGATCATATCCCTCAACCGGGTTAAACTCAGAGTCCTCAACCGCTGCAACGATATCTGACTGCTCACCGGGCTCGATTCTCGCCGGGGAGGCAGATATCGTTATCGTGTACTGAGGCGGGTCAGTCTCCAGGATCGGTGTCACCGGGCCTTCCTTCTCTGCACACTGGAGGCAGATGAAAGTGGCGGCAAGTACCGCCAGAGCCAGGACCCTGCGCTTTCTTGAATTCATCTCAAATACCCCCAATCACCTTTCAGTCGACTATCCTAGGAGTGACAAAGATCAAGAGCTCTCGCTTCTCCGCGACATTGGTCTTGGAGCCGAAGAGCCTTCCGAACAGAGGTATGCTCCGGAGCACTGGCACGCCGGCGTCATAGTAACCCTCGTTATCTCTTATCAGACCACCGATAACAGCGGTCTCACGGTCTCTGACCATCACCCGGGTGTCGGCTTCGGCAGTGACGATAATGATACCGCCCTGCACCGTCGCCTGTGACGAAAGGTCACTGACCTCGGTGTGGATGTCCATGGTGATCTCGCCGGTCTCGCTGTTGACATGAGGCACGACCCGCATCTGGATGCCGACCGTGGTCAGCTGCGTGATCGGGTTGCCGGCCTCATCGCTCACGATAAGAGGTATCTTCTTACCGACTATGATCAATGCTTCCCTGTTATTAAGCGTCGTAATCGTGGGATTGGAGATAATCGATGCCTTGTTCTCCCTCTCCAGCGCGTGGATGGTCGCCTCGAAGGAGCCGTTGGGACCGCTGATCTTGCCGATCCCGAGCTCGGCCTTGGGCTCGGATATCGTAGCGTCCCCGGCGGATCCCGCCCCGCCCGTGATCTGGCCGGTAGCGTCCACTATCGCTCCGTAGACACCGTCGATTCCAGGCACGGTCACATTCGTGGCCGTCCAGTCGATACCGAGCTCCCTGGTGGCCCTGAAGTCCACGTCCACCAGCTTGGCGGAGATCTCAACCTGCTGGGTCTCTTCATCGAGCTTCAGTATCAGCTTTGCGATCTCCTCGACCCTGTCCGGAATGTCGTTGATGATTACCGCGTTCGTCCTGTCATCGACCTCGAGTACACCGCGCCTGCTCAAGACACCCTCGAGCGGCCTGACGATTTCATAGGCCTGCGCGAAGCTCACGTCCACGACCCTGGTCGTAAGCGGTATCAGGTCCTCCCGTTTTCTCGCGGCCTCATTGAGCGTGATCTCCTCGTTCAGGAACTGGTCCCAGAGACCCACCCTTATGACGCCTTCCTCTTCCTGGGCCGCGTAGCCGTTCGCCCTGAGGACGATATCAAGAGCGTCCCTCCACGGGACGTCTTCAAGATGAACGGTAACAGGACCCTCTACTTCCGGACCGGCAATGATGTTCTTGTCGGTATACACCGAGAAGCTGCGGAGAACCGTGTTGATGTCGGCGTACTGAAAGTCCATGGAAATAGGTTCCCGTTCCGAGATTGCTCCGAGGCAGACCCCGTTCACAAGAACACTCAAACCTACTACCAGGAACACCCCTACAGCCTTTGAGAGTTTCATTCTTTCCATTACCATTCACCCTCTTCTGCAAGTTCCAAAGTGACTGACCTGGTCAAACCGAAGACCGTGATTGAGAAAGTGACCGTTGCCGGGGTCACAGAAACAACACGACCGTTGACCACTCTATCGCCTACCTTCAGCGCAAAGCTCCTGCCGGAATCATCTTCGAGAAGCGCGATAATCCCGGACTCGCCCCACACAGAACCAACCATTATCGCGGACGAGACCTCGAGCAGTCTGCCTACCCTGCCCTCCCCATCCGATACCAGAGACCGGAAGGGATCCCTGAGGAAACCGGCGGTGTACTTGTGTCCGGTCTTCCTGGCCGCCGCGCTGGCCTGGCCCACACTCTCCCGAGCGGCCTGCTCATCCTCCATAGGCGGATCAGCGGTCGCCTGGGCCAGCACCGGCTCATCTTCAATCGGCGCTTCCTCTTCCACCGGCGCGGCCACAGCTTCAGACGGGCCTACCTGGCTGAGGATACTTCCTCCGGACAGGAGACCGCCTTCCGACGGCCGCTCACTGGCGGCGTACTCATGGACCCCACCGCCTTCGGCCAGCTCCTCATCCTTGAGGTCGCCTGCACCTAGAAGGAAGCCCGCCATCTCGTCGACAGCGAAACCAATAGCCTTCCGGTGCCCTCCCAACACGAGGAAAGCTGCGACGCCCACGACAGCGAAAAGGGCAATCATCCGCTTACCCCGGAAAAACTTGAGCACATCTTTCGCATCTGCTGGCATTTGGCCTTACCCCTTCAGATTGCCGTCACTCATTCGCCTGAGCACCCTGGGCGCCAACCGGCACGTCGGGCTGATCTCTGTAAGCGAAAGCGGATATGGTTGCGGAAGCCTCTACAGTCCCCGTGGCTTCTTTGTCGGAAAGCTGCCGCAGTCCGACATCGGAGATACCGACGAGGCGTTCCATGTTGCACATATTGTCTAAGAATCTGCCGACCTGGTGGTATCCACCGGTCACCGAGACTCTGATCGGGTACTTGGTATAAAGATCGTAGGGTTCGGGCAGCCCCGGCTCAAACAGCGTGAACTGGACGCCGGATTTCATGCCCGCGGTAGTGACATTGGTGAGGAGCGTGCTTATTTCGCTCTCCCTGGGAAGGAGGCCCCGGAGCACGTCCCACTTCTTCACGAGCGTCTCGAGTTCCCGCTCGATCTGTGGAAGGCTCTTGACCGCCGACTCCAGTCTCTGAAGCTCGCCTGCGACTACCTGAAGCTCTTCACGAAGCTCGGTCACCTGCCGCGATGTGCGCCCGGTCGAGAAAGGAAGGTAATTCGTGAAGAAGATCAGCCAGACCAGCGCGATTACCACTATGATGCCGACGATGCCTTTCTGGACTTTGGTATCTTTGACGTTCATGAGCTCTCCGCTTCCTTCCCGTTAGGAGTCAACTGGTAGCCGACCTCGAAATTGAGAACTGGAGTGTCGTCCACCTGGTCCCTCCGGATCACCCGCAGATAAACAGAATCCACACTGGCTTTCGCCTCGAGAGAATCCATGAATCTTGAGATTGCCAGGTTTGAAAAGGCATTCCCCCTCATCGAAACGTTCCCCGAGACTTCACTGAACGATTCAAGCCAGACATACTCCGGCACGCTCCGCGCAACATCCTCAAGGAACTGAACCCGCAGATACCGATCCCTGTCCAGGCCCTCGATCACGCCGATTCTCTGCGCGATCAGCCTGCGCTTCTCAGTCAGCTCCGTCACCATTGCAGCCTCGCGCTTGTACTTGTCCTGCTCCACCCTGGTCTGCTCGATGTCATACTTGAGCGTGGAGATCTCGCGTGACCGCATGAAGTGGAGGCCCAGGCCCACCACCATGACGATGACGGCTGCTATGAGGGACCACATGAAGATCCTTCCCCATAGCTGTGCCGACTTTGAGGGTTTTTCCTCTCTAGGCAGAAGGTTTATTCTGACCATAAGCTAGCTCCCTTGTCTTGACGCAAGCCCGATAGCCACCATCAGCGAAGGCGCCACCGTGAGCGGATCTGCGCCCAGTATTTCCTCATCAAACTGGACATTTCTAAGTGGATTGCTCATGTCTACTGCGATCGACAGTTTCTCGGCCAGGAATGCCTTGAGGCCGGTGATGCGGGCTCCTCCCCCGCTGAGATAGATCTTATCGACCATGTCGGCCTCCCCCGAGGAGCGCAGGTAGGAGAAGGAGCGCTCGATGGCAATGCTCAGGTCCTCCCCGACCGATTCAATGGCCCCGAGAACACCTTCGGCCTTCGCGCCCGGAACACCTTCAAGAGCGGCCCTGGCCTCCTCCGAGGTGATCCCCAGCTTTCTCTGCATGCCCTCGACGAAGGTCTCTCCGCCAACGGGAACATCCCTGTTAAAGAGAGGTATGCCGTCCCTGACGATCCCTATATTGGTCGCGCTCAGGCCGACATCTATCAGGGCATAAACCCTGCCCTCCTCGTATTCATAATTGAGTTCGAACGCGTTCTGTACAGCGAAGGTGTCCACGTCTATCGCAGATGGCACCAGCCCCGCGTCCTTGATCAGCGCAATGTGAGACAGCACCTTGTCCTTCTTGGCGGCGACAAGCAGGACTTCCATGGTGTTGCCTGCCATGCCTCGCCTCAGGATCTCGAAGTCGACTGAGAGTTCCTCCTTTTCGAAGGGCACGTACTGCTCGGCCTCCAGGGTCATGACTTCTCTTGCGGTCTCGTCGTCCATCTCTTCCATCTTGATCTTCTTGATGATCACGGATCGTCCGCATATGGCGCTGGAAGTCTCCTTGTTGGCTATGTCGTACTCCTCGTAGATCTCTTTTATCGCGGAGATCACGGCGTCCCTGTCCATGGGTTCACCATCCACGATCGCACCCGGAAGCAGCTTCTTGAGTCCAACCTTGACAATCTCACTTCCGGTGGGTGTGTCCTTCATCTCAACGACCTTTACAGCATAGCTGCCCACGTCGAGACCCACTCTTGTCTTCTGCTTTTTGGAGATTAGTGGCATTTTTCTACACCCCTTGGGAACGCCGGAGAAATGTTAGCCGCACACACAGCGACCCGATATCTGCAACTATCATGCCGAGACCCTCCTGGTCTGGAAAGCCTGCAACTGAGGCATTTTTGCCGCGAAGGTTGCGAATCGTGGTCTGGCCGGAGGTTAAATTGCAATGCAGGCATTGCAACTTACCCCGCACAGTATCAACTTCCCTCATTCTTTCCTCTCTATGGTGTCTCCCTTTTCCTGGCTTTTTCCTGCCTTCCTCTTTATCGGCGCCAGTAGTTTGACACTGAAGTTAAAAAGACCGTCCACCTTCTGAGCCTCTACCCGGTGGCTTTCCCGGGGAAGTGAAGCCAGCAGAAACAACCCTGCTTCCCGGCGAAGGTCCTTACCCTTGACCAGCTCCCTCAGGGAGTGGCTGACCTCCAGAACAGGATTGGTCCGGCTGAATTCCCTGATCGAGATCTCGACAGCCTCAGTCCCACCCGATGACCCCGGGCCGGTGCTGATACCGATGCCGGAGACGCTCTCGGCGAGGCACCCCAGGATCAGCAGCTCCAGGCCCGTTTCCAGCACTTTCCTGACAGTCTTGATCCTGGGCAGCCCGGAGCAAAGGTCAATCGCCTCAAGGGATGCCCGGGGAATAGCCCGCCTCCTGAGGATCGAGTCAATTACACTGTTGACGTCCACCATCTCGGTCAGTGAGCTTGATGCCTCCAGGGAAAGAGCAAAGGCCATCATGGTATCGCACGTTCCCCGGAGGCACGTCGAGAACTCGGCAAGTTCGGCTTTGGTCAGGCTGCCGCCAGCCGACTTCTCTTCGATCCTGCTGAAGCCCTGCAGGAGATCGGACATGAGATCATATGAGTCCAGCACCCCCCTGAGATAGCCCTGGCGTTCAGCCTCGACCTCGGCTCGAACGAACTCACCGCCGGGGGCCTCGTCAAGCACCGCGAAAACCGCTATGAGTGCGTGGGTTTCCGAGTCGCAGTCCGGCCGGACACAGGAGGTGCTGACCCCCAGTCTCCTCTTCTTGCCGTCCAGCGACATGACCTGGACGATCCGGCGGGATGATCCCTTCCCTTGCCG
>JAUVJV010000250.1 GCA_030592245.1 Candidatus Eiseniibacteriota bacterium | reverse complement strand
TACAGTGGCAAGGATAGTGAGGGAACACAGCAGGATCACCGCACTGGCTTGATGCTTCCGCGATTCCTACCATCAGAGTATCTCGCGATCATCCCACAGCAGGAATTGACCATTTGTGCCTTGGCCATGTTTCTATACCTGGCACTTTCGACTGCTCCGGCAGAGGCAGTGGTTAGCAGCTACGTGGAGGATTTTGCCTCCAGGGAATACTGCGACACTCTGACCACCACTGCCCAGTATATCTACACTCGGGGCGAAGGCCCCTGGGCGCGTGAATCCTAAGTCCCATGGCAACAGGATTCGTGATTCTCAGGCCCTTGATCTCAAATACAGACCTAGGTCTGCCGTACAATTCCTCCGGCGTCGTGCGCTGGTCGTCTCTGCCCACCTTGAAGGGGCAGATCCAGCCTCCTCCGGTCCTACCTCTGGCGGACACGGTCAAGTCAAAGGTATGGTGGGCCTGCCGCAGTGGGATCTTAACACCCCCTGGGCCCTCATCCTGCCCTCGGAACAGTATCTCCGGAGGGGCCCGTTTATGCTGCCTTCTATGAAGTGGATAGGTGCTTCGGCGGATATCACTCGTGGGGGTGCCCTGAGGAGGACTAAGTGCCGAAGCCTCGGCGAAGCCGATGTCGGGTTAATCCCCCACATCATTCATGGAGAAACCGGGGTGTGATATGCTAAGGTGTGGAGGTATTTTGCAGGAGAATCTGCTATGATAGAAATGGGTCATACTGAACATGCGAGCCTCCGGCGCAACATATTGGCGCTGCTGGTCTTCCTACTCACCCTGGCCCTTTACGTTGCCATCTTGCCGGAGTCTATCCTACCGGGGGATAGTGGTGAGCTTATCGCCTCATCTCAAACCCTGAGTATCGCCCATCCACCCGGGTACCCACTCTACCTACTTCTTACAAAAGTGTTCTCATCCGCAATTCCCTTGGGTTCGGTTGCGTATAGATACAATCTGTTCTCGGCCCTGATCGCGAGCCTGACCGCCGCACTTTTCTACCTTATTTTGGTAGAGCTCGGCCTCCACACCCTGGTAAGCCTGGGCATCGCACTAGCCTTCGCTTCACACGAATCCTTCTGGATCCAAGCCACCGCAACCGAAGTATATCCGCTGAACGCCTTCTTCGCTACACTCCTCCTCTATTCGGGATTGCTTACAAGAAGGTATGGGGAGAGGGCTTTCCTGTTGATGGCCTATGTTGGCGGTTTGGCCATTTCACATCACCTGACTCTGGTATATGCCTTTATCGCCGCCATGGCCTTACCCATTGTGATCTTCAAGGTCAGGCCTCACGCCAGAATCCTTCTTCTATGCCTGTTGCTTCTCCTTGTCGGGCTCACCCCATGGCTATATATCCCGGTAAGGGCGAGACTCTCTCCTCCTTTCACATGGGGAAACACCGATACCGCCGAGGGTTTTATGTCCCACATCCTGGCCAGCCGCTACAAGTGGAGACTCAAGTCATTTGATTTAATTCAGAGAATGGGTGATTTCATCAGGTTCTTCAGGGTGGCCCTGTCCGGGATCGGGATGGCCATGCTGGGGCTGGCGATATTAGGAGTTGTAACACATCTCAAGCGATTCGGTGCGATTCTGGCTCCCGTGATACTCATTATGCTGATCGCAATCCATTATGCGCTGTACAACATCCCGGACATAGAAGGCCATATCCTTCCAGCCATGCTCGCCGTGGGACTGCTCGCCGGTCTGGGAGTACGGGCACTCCTCGCCAGGCTTGAGAATAAGCTGCGTCCGGCCTGCGCACTGGTGATCGTGGGCGTGTTTGCCATGGCCGCGGCCAATATTCACAGTCTCTCACCCAGGGGTGATGAGTGGTTTGCGTACGATTACGGGGAGGCCATAATCCATAGCGCGAATTCGGCCTGTGGGCCCGGCGCCCTGATCATGACCGGGCATGCCTCGGCTCCTGTTGCGACCGTATCTTATCTCACCTACGTGGAGAAGCGAGACGTCTCGCTCTACATCCACGGTATATCGCATCCGTCGGTGATCGGCAGTGAGGCCAGGGTCAGATCACTCGCTAGCACCATCGATATTGCCGGCCGGGAGTTCGGGCGAAGCCGTACGTGCATATTGGGGGCTACCGAGGCTCAGATCATAACCGAAGGGTATCCCATCTGCGGCATGGTCTCGTTGCTGGATTCGGCAAGACATGAATGCACGTCGCCGCATGACTATTCGGTCCGGGGGGTCGGTCAAGAGCCCAGGGATTTCTTCTCCAGGCTTCTATCTGCCGAGTATTATCTCAGTCTCGCACAGTGGCATATCAACCGGGGTGAGTTCGGTGAGGCCCCTGGGTATCTCGACCGAGCTGTCCGCTTCACCGGCGACGCACAGACCTATGTGCAGGCCTCCCGCTCTTACGTGGCCATGGATCGGCTCGACGATGCAATGCGGCTCCTGGAAGAGGCCGTGGAGGCAGAGCCGACCCACTTCTTCGCCCACTTTGCGCTGGCCAACGTCCTCCAGCTCAAAGGAAGGGAGAAGGATGCCCTATCAGAATACACCAAGGCTCTCCGTGGGAACCCCTATCCCACTCCCACCCATATCAACCTGGGCAATCTCCATTGGGCGCAAGGAGAAAACGCGCTGGCACTGAAACACTTCGGGGCTGTCTTAGAGGCGGACAGCACCGATGTTTCCGCTCAGATGGGATCGGCCGCCGCCCTCGAGGCGCTGGGCCGCCCGGATGAAGCGCTTCAATACCTCGACCGCGTTATCTCAGCGAAGCCCGACCATGAGATGGCCCATCACGTCGCGGCTTCACTCCTGATGCGGCTTGACCGGTACAGGGAGGCCCGTAGGATCCTGGCAAAGGGCATCAGGGTCATGCCCCGGAACGCCGTGCTCTTGTCCGATATAGGCCTCTACTATCTCAGAAACGATGCACCGGACTCGGCTATTGTCTTCCTTGAAAGTGCACTGGAGATTCAATCCGATCTTCTCACTGCCCGGGGAAATCTCGCTGTAGCTTACGAGAGGGAGGGACTGACGGCAAAGGCCTCCGAGCAATACCGAGCTTATATCGACAATGCCGCACCGGGACCTTCCAGGCAGATGGCAGAACTGGCACTCAAGAGACTCACCCAATAGGACCATCACCCCAACCCCGCGGCGGTTACCCGTATCTTACTGGATATAGCCCAGCGATCGGAGTTCCCGCCTGGTTGCCTCGTCCAGTTCGATAGCGGCCTCTTCCCCATAGGAGGATCTATCCAGCCGGATGATGCAATAAGGCCCGGCCGGCTTATCGGTGGCCCGGGCCTTGCCCCGAACATCTCCGTCGGAAGGCCGTTCGGTGAACGGCATAGATACGGGGCGGGACAGGGAGCCGCCGACAAATGTACGGTTTGTCGCGGGCTTACCATCTATCCGGATATCGAAGACAACCGAGACCCTGCTCTTCTCCATCTTGAACGCCAAGACGAGCGGGTCTTTGACATGGAGATCCCGGATATCAATGCTATATGGTTTGATATCGGTGTTGCCAAAGGCGTCCGTCGAGAGGATGTTCCCCCGGGCATCTATGAACTTGTGGATACTGAAGGGGGCGGGGCCCCGCTGATCTTTGCCTTCGATCCGGATGTCGTATCTGTGTGGTTCCTCACCTCCCACCATCTCAACGAACCAGGTGTCGGATATGCTGAAGAGTAAGCCGAAGAGCGTCTCATCAAGAATGGCCTGCGAGGGCACTGCCCGACCGTACAGATTCTCATGCTCGGAGGCATCTTCGGCGAGGTTATAGAGCGAAGCCTCTTCCGTCACAATGTTGTAAACCAGTTTCCAGGGATAGGCACTCAGGCACTTTTGCTCCTGACCGTATAGAAGATCTTCTGAGAAGGCGATCTCCGGCGGCAGCGCCTCCGCCCGCACCAGGGGGATCCTTTCTGAGCCCGCCATCAGCGGCAAGAGACTCACACCCTCGGCTTCAGTGGGGACCGGGATATCCAGCACGTCCAGAATCGTGGGCATTACATCCACCAGTCGGACTTGCCGGGCTATTCTTCTGTCATCGGGTACCGTGCCGGGCAATGAGAAGATCAGCGGGACCTTAATGAGTTCTTCATAGAGCGTGTGACCATGCTCAAAACCATGATGTTCAAAGAACTCCTCGCCGTGATCGCTCATGAAGACGATCAGGGTATTGTCAAGGAGTCCTCGTTGATCGAGCCCCTTCAGAAAAGTACCTATGGAAGCATCGGCGAACGCGATCTCGCCGTCATATAGCGATTCAATGCGGTTCCAATCCTCCGGTGAAAGCGACTCCAACTGCTTGAATCCTCTGTTGCGGATGAGCGGGAGGCTCGTCAGATCATAAGGGTCGGGAATCTCCCCTGAATAGTGAGGGTAAAACAACGTATCGTAGGGTGCGGGCGGGGAATACGGCAGGTGGGGATCGAAATAGTGAACGAACAGCAAGAACGGCTCGCTCCCGTTGCCGTCTATCCAACCGAGGGCATCATCGGTAGTTCCGTCGGCAACCCTGTCTTCCGGAGAAGC